>CAZEQN010000129.1:0-7312 GCA_964514335.1 uncultured Anaerolineaceae bacterium | reverse complement strand
GACCGGCATGGGACTGCTGATATTTTTGAGCGGCCTTCTCTATTTTCTCCAGATGGAGCGCAGATTCTCGGACAACATCTAAATGTCAAATTCAGCCACCCCCCCCATGATTGAAGTCCAAGGCCTGGGCAAACAATATTTTGTTCGCCAGCGTGACCGCATGTATTACAGCACCCTGCGTGACCGCCTTTCCGGCATCAAGGCTCCGGAAAAATTGTTACGCAAAGGGCGCAAACCATTTTGGGCGCTGACCGATGTAGATTTTCAAGTTCGGCAGGGCGAAATTGTCGGTTTTGTCGGGCGTAATGGCGCTGGCAAATCCACCCTCCTGAAAATTCTGGCGCGTGTAACCGAACCCACCACCGGCCGGGCGCGCATGTACGGCCGCGTCGGTTCCATGCTGGAAGTAGGCACCGGCTTTCACCCCGAGCTCACCGGCATGGAGAACATCTACCTCAACGGCGCCATTCTGGGCATGAAAAAGAATGAAATTGACCGCAAACTGGATGAGATTATCGCCTTCTCCGGCGTCCAGGAATTCATCCACAACCCGATTAAATTCTATTCCAGCGGCATGAGCGTCCGCCTGGCCTTTTCCGTCGCCGCCCATCTGGAACCTGAAATCCTCCTCATTGACGAAGTCCTCGCTGTTGGCGATGCCGCCTTTCAGGAAAAGTGCATCAACAAAATGGGCGATGTCGCCCAAAGTGGCCGCACAATTTTATTTGTCAGCCACAACATGGCCGCCGTAGAGAATCTATGCAGCCGGGTCTTCGTCATGGAAAACGGCAAAATCGTTGATGAAGGCAGCCCGCGTCATTCCATTGCCACTTACCTTGCCTCTGTACGTTCCGGTGAAGTTGTCTCCCTCTCTGACCGCACCGACCGGCAGGGCAATGGCGCCGTTCGAATTGAACAGATAGAATTCCTCAATGCCCCCGGCGGCAATGTCTCCTGCGGGCAGGACCTTGACCTGGTCTTCCACTACACCGCCACCGGCTCCACCCAAAATGGCTTTGAACTATTTGCAACTTTCCGCACCATTTTTGGAGAAGTCCTGTGTGCTTTTGGTACGGATATGGCCGGCCTGGATACTCGCAACCTTCCCGCCACTGGCAAAATCCACTGCCGGATTAAACGCTTCCCACTCATACCCGGCTATTACAGTTTCAGCTATCGCGCCAATGTCCTTGGCATCACCGCCGATGGCCTGCGCGACGCCCTTGAAATTAATGTAGTGGCGGGTGACTTTTACGGAACCGGCCGCCTGCCCAACGAAAACCTCCACGCGAAATTCCTTGTAGAGCAGGAATGGCACATCCTTTGAACCCACCCGCCTCCCACTGGCCCGAAGGCCACATCTTTGTGGTTGGCCAGGAACGCAGCGGCACCTCCCTGCTGTATTCCACCCTCTTTCATCACCACACCCTTGCAGGCTTTCAAGGCGAAACTGCTTACTTTGCCCATTTTGCCGAAAAATTTGGCAACCTGCATAATCCAGATAATTGGCAGCGCTTGCTGGCCGCCTTTATCCAAAGCCCCCAGTTCACCAAATCCCGCGTGGACCCACAGGCGCTCGCAGACCTGCTTGCCCAGCGCCCGCCCTCCTATGCCGCGCTCTTTTCCGCCTGGCATGCCCTTCACCCCAAAGCCGGCCCGGGTGTTCGTGTGGTGGAAAAAACGCCCTATCACATCTTCCACATTCGTAAAATCCGCGCCTATTACCCTGCTGCAAAATTCATCCACATCACGCGCGATGGCCGTGATGCCGCCGTCTCCAGCCTCACCAAAAAACAGGCCAGCGGGCGCTTCGCCGCCTCGGAGCGCAACGGCCAATTAATAAAGTTTGCCGTACGTTACCGTGTGCATGAAGCCCTCGGCCAGAGTTTTCAACGCCAGTTCGGCCGGGCCAATTACCTGCGCATCCGTTATGAAGATTTGGTAACCGAACCCCAGGCCACCCTCTCTCGGCTGGATGAATTCCTTCACCTGCAATCGCCCGGCCTCTGGCAGGCCCTTCAGAGCCAGACAGACTCTTTAACCGGAGCCTTTAGAGACCCGAACACTACCTTCCGAGATGACCAGGCCTTTCTGGAAGAAAACGCCCTGTTTCGGGTTGGCTCCATCGGCCGTCATGCCCAGCTCCTCACCGATATTGAACTCTCGCTATTTGAGTGGTTGGCCAGAGATACGCTTCTGGCACAGGGTTACTCATTGCACGGGCAACCCCTCCCCCCCCGCATGCGCCGCTGGGCTATCACCACTCTGGTTCGTTCCCCCCGTTTGCTGCTCTGGTATCTCTGGCCCGCGCTTGCCGGGCGCTACTTCCCCGGCGTGCTTGGGCGTTGATTGCAGCGCCCTACACACCGTGAACACTCCCCCTATGAAGATCTGGTTTGTGAGCAGTTTATCCGGGCATGGCGGCGTGGCAACCTACATTCGTGCCTTAAGCGCCCAGCTGGCCCAGGGCGGCCACAGCCTCACCTGGCTCACGGCCGCCCGCGCCAACCCGGAGGCGCTCGTATCCCCGCACCTGCGGTTGACAACCCTCCCCATCTCCTATCCCCACCGCATCGCCCGCCTGCCCATTGTTGGCAGGTATGTGCGCGGCCTCTACCACTGGCAGTACAGCCGCCAGGTCGCCCGCCTGCTCACCCACCTCCCTGCCGCAGACCAGCCCGACCTGCTGGAATTTGCAGACATTGGCGGCGAGGCCTTTACCTACCTGCGCCTGAAAACCCGCCGCCCGGTGGTCGTGCGCGCCCACACCCCCACTTTCGTCCTGCGCCAATACCACCTCCCCGCCGAACTCCCCGGCCACACCGGCCTCACTACCCACCTGGAACGTGCCAGCCTCACCCGTGCAGACGCAGTCACCGCCCCTTCGCAGGCGATGGCGGCAGAAATTGCCCGCTACCTCCCCGACTTGCGCGGCCGCATCGCCCCCATCCCCAACCCTCTCGGCCCGGAATGGACCGGCCTGCCCCTCCCCCAGCCCGCCGGCCCGGAATTTCGCATTCTCCAGGTTGGCCGTCTGGAGCGCATCAAAGGCGTTGCCATTGCCGCCCGCGCCTTGCCGCAAATTGCCGCGCGCCTGCCGGAAATGCAGTATGTTTTTGTCGGGCCAGACCGCCCGGCAGAAAATGGCCGCACCTGGCAGGCCCAGCTCTCTGCCCAATTCTCCGGCCCGCAGTGGCACAACCGGGTGTTGGTTCATGGCTATCTCTCGCCCGCCGAACTGCTTGCCTGGTATGCCCGCGCCCACCTTGCCGCCGTGCCCACCCTGAATTATGAGAGTTTTTCCTACACCGCCGCCCAGGCCTCTGCCGCCGGGCTGCCCGTGGTGGCTACCGCCATTGGCGGTATCCCCGAAACCATTCTGGATGGAACAAGCGGCCTGCTCGTCCCCCCGGGCGACCCCACCGCGTTTTCTTCCGCCATCCTTACCCTTGCGCAAGATCCCGCCCTTCGCCAGCGTTTGGGACAGACCGGGCAGGACCATGTCCGCCGGAATTTCGCCGTCGCCGCTATCGCACCCCGCATGCTGGCGCTGTACGCCGCCGCCCAGGATACCCATGTCAGCCGCTGACCCCCTGCGCCTCGCATTTATTCTGCCGTTTCTCTTTCGCTACCGGCGTGGCATTGAGCGTGCCGCCGTTGGCTTAGCCAACGCCCTCGTTCAGGCCGGGCAATCCGTCACATTCTTCGCCTGGCGTCACCCCGGCGGCAATTCCTGGCCTGAACTCGATGCCCGCGTGCGCATCCGAGCCGTTCCCTACCTGCGTTACTGGCAGGCGGGCTGGGCGGCCCGTTACTACCGCGCCTGGTTGCGACGGGAGCCATTCGATGTCCTCAATCTTTTTTTTGCCGGCTATGGCGAGGCTGCCGCGCTTCGCCCTAGCCGCCTTTCGCAGCCTTTCAAAACTGTATTCATTGCCGGTTATCCTTACGCCCAGGCCCCCCACCGCTACCAGGAATTCAACCAGCTTGGCTTGAGCCCCCGGCTGGATGGCATACTTGTCAAGCATCCCTCCTACCAGGCGGATGCCGCTCGGTTTTTCAACCAGCCTGCCGGCTTGCTGCCCAATGGGGTGGATGCCCAATACTTCCATCCGCCCACCGCCCTCAAACCCGCCCTGAAAGCCACCCTCGGTCTCCAGCCGGATGCCCCCGTCCTGCTCTCGGTCGCCGCTCTGGAAGCCCGCAAAGGCCTCTCCTCTATCCTGGAGGCTCTGCCCCTCGCCCGGCCAGCCTTTCAGTTCGTGGTGGCGGGTGACGGCCCGCAAAAAGCGGCCCTCATCCATCAGGCTGCCAGCCTCGGCCTCACAGACCGGGTTCACTGGCTGGGCAACCTCGCTGACCTGCGTCCCTGGTATCAGGCCGCAGATGTATTCGCACTCTACGCCGAAGGCGAGGGCCTGCCCAACGCCCTGCTCGAAGCCTGGGCCAGCGGCCTGCCAGTCATCGCCGCCGATACGCCGCCCTTTCAGGAACTTCTGGCTGGGGGCCGTGGTCATCTCGCCCGCCCGCGCGACCCCGCCGCCCTCGCCGCCGCCCTCACCGGCTTATGGCATCAGCCGCAAGAACGCGCCGCCCTCGCCCAGCGCGGTCGCAGCGAAGCTCTGGCCAATTACTCCTGGGAACCCATTGCTCGCGGCTATTTGCAGTTCATTCAGAATCTGGCCGACACTCCCGCAAAATGAACCCACCCCAAACTGTCTCTGTCTTAATCTGCACCTACAATCGGCCTGAATTGCTCTCCAACGCGCTGGATGCTCTTCTGGCTTGCCAGCCACCCCCGGATGAAATCGTAGTTGTCAATGGCGGCGGCGCTGCCAGCAGCGCCATTGTCGCCGCCCGGCAACCGGCCTTCCCCGCTCTCAAACTGCTCCACACCGCCAATATCAACCTGGCCACCAGTCGCAATATCGGCTTTACCGCCTGCACCGGAGAAATCATTGCCCTCACCGATGATGATGCCCGCGTCTGCCCGGACTGGGTTGCCGCCATACGCGCCGCTTTTGCAACCTACCCCGAGGCCGGGGCGGTCGGCGGCCCGGTGTTTGCTCTGCCCGGCTCGCGCCTCCTCAATCTGGCCGCCGACCGGGTCACCTTCCCGGCCTGGCGCACACCTCGCTCGGTACGCACCCTGCCGGGAGTGAACATTGCCTACCGTCAGAGCGCATGGCTCACCCTCGGCTCGCAGGATGAAACTCTGGCCCGCGGCGAAGATGTTGACTTCAATTGGCGCTTGTACCAGGCCGGCCATGCCATCTGGTACACCCCCGCCATCTGCGTCTATCATCGCCACCGCCCCACCTTCGGCGCATTGCTTGAGCAGCAATACCAGTATGGCCGCTGGTACGTGCGCGTCCGCGCCAAATGGCCGCAAATGTATTGCGTCTATCCCCACCGCCTGCGCAACCTGAAAGACATCTTGAAAGCCCTGCACTTTCTGGCGGCCTTGCTTTACCAGCCCCTCTGGCTGGCCATTAACGGCCCCGGCCGCCTGTGGGAAAAACTCGCCATCTGGCCGCTGGTGCTTGGCCTGAATCTCGCCTGGAAAACCGGCATGCTCGCCCAACTCCTCAACCGCCCACCCCAACAGCCACCCGCATGAGAATTCTCATCGTTTCTCCTTCGGTATACCCTGTGGCGGGCGGCATGCAACGCTTCACCCATAACCTTGCCCACAGTCTGGCGCTCGCCGGCCAGTCCGTCACGCTTTACAGCCTGGAGGCCGGCCCTCAATCCATCCTTCGTACCTATACCCTCCATCAGCCCCTCCCGCGTTTCGCCGGTTGGCCGTCCGGGTTGGGTACCCTCCTGCGGCAAATCCATTACATCTATAATCTGGCGCGCCTCGTGATAAATTTTCGCCCGCAACGCATCATCTCTACCTGGTGGGCGCCGCTGGGCCTCTGGGCCGGCCTGGTGGCCGCCTTCGGGCGGGTCTCTTTCTGGCAGGTCTTTCACGCGATGGAACTATTTGATGCCTCTCCTTCTTCTGCCATTCGCAAAGCGGTTCGCTTCTTTCTCCTGCGGCTTGCCACTCGCTGCGTGGCTGTCAGCCACTTCACCGCCGCCCGCCTTGCCGCTCTTGGCGTACCGCTTGCCAAAATTCGCGTCATCCCCAATGGCTTACTGCCGGAATGGGTGGACGCCGCCGCCCGGGTTGAACCTGCCGCCGCCCGTCAATCGCTTGGCCTGTCCGGGCCAGCCATTCTCATTGTTGGCCGCCTCGTCGCCCGCAAAGGCCACGCCATTTTGTTGGCAGCCCTGACGGAAATCCAAGGCGACAGCCACCCTCCGCTCACCTGCTTCATTGTCGGTGACGGCCCGCAACGCCCCCAACTCGAAAGCATCGCAGCCACTTTGCCGCCGCACATCCACGCCGTTTTTACTGGCGAAGTTTCAGAGGCCCAACTCCACCAATACTACGCTGCCGCCGATGTCATCGCCCTGCCTGCCTTTGATGCCGGAAACTCCGGCGACGTGGAAGGCTTTGGGATTGTTTTTCTCGAAGCCTATGCCCATGCCAAACCCGTGGTCGGAACCCTCTCCGGCGGTATCCCGGATGCCGTCCATACCGGCCAGACCGGGTTGCTCGTCCCGCCCGGCGCGGTCACCCCGCTTGCAACCGCCCTCACCAGCCTGCTCACTGACCCCGTCCGGGCGGGTACAATGGGGCAGGCCGGGCGGCAGCAGCTCGCCGCCACCTGGAATTGGGCGGTCCTCGCCCAGGCCTATCTTGAACAGGATCAACGACTTGAAACACACACTCCCTAAGCCCCGGCTGCACCGTAAAATGCTGGTGGCGGCGGCCCTCGTTCTTATCAGCGTCCCGCTTGTGGCGGCTGGTCAGACCCTTGCCCGCTATCAATTTGAGACCACCTTTCAGGTCATTGTTCTTTTCGCCCTTCTGCTTGGCGGAGTAATCGTTCTGCTTTCCGGCCGCCACACATTTACCATCAGTTATGGCTTTTTCATTCTGCTCTTTGCGCTTGGCTACCGTACCATTCGGTTTTCCAGTTCGCTCTCCATTCACCCGCTGGAAGTTCTCGCCTGGGTTGTATTGGCATTGCTCGTATTGGAAATCATCTTTGACCGCACCAAACTTCAATACTATTCCGTCCCGCGCTGGCTCGGCTACTTCATGTTTTTTTGGGTTGCCGCCTTCATTACCGGGCTCGCAAATCAAATTAGCTGGCTGCGGATGGTTACCGTCTTTCGCAATTTTGCCGTCTGGCTGCCGATACTCTTTCTTACCCAGCGCGTCATTCGCCAACGCACAGACTATAAACAGTGGTTC
>CAZEQN010000128.1:0-7362 GCA_964514335.1 uncultured Anaerolineaceae bacterium | reverse complement strand
GCACGAATTGACGTTGTTGTACATGGATTCGAATTCGGCTTAGGTTAAGGCGTGTCCGTGGATCGCCACTTAGTCGATCAATCCCCGGAAGTATTCCAGAATTCCATGCGTTCCCTTGGTTGCGCCGATTGTGACCGGTTCGTCGCGCCCGGGCAGGAGGACCGGCTCACCTTTCCACTTGTAGTGAACCGAGTGCAGCATTTCTTCGCCGGCTTCGGCGTGGCAGGTCAGACAGGCGCGAGTGACATCCGGCCCGGTTTCAAACTCGCCCTGGATGATGGCGCTATGGTCGGTGTGGGTGGGGTGGACGGGCATATTGGCCCAGGGGTCATCCTGGGGCACAACGTCTTTTGGCCAGAACAGGATAACGGGGGCAAGTATCAATGCAATGGTCCCGATTAAGCCGATAGCCCAGACGTATTTGAATTCTTTCATGCCTTGCCGCCTTCAAACCATAGATTCGGTCACAGTTTCATTGTAGATGGAGCCAGCCAGGCTGCACACGGACAAATGTCCCCACCCGACGGGGGCATGTATCCTTATTCGGATAAGCGAATAGGTTGCCGAAAAAACGCATTAGTGGGGATTGGATATAATGCCCCAAGACTGATGCACGCGAGGAGAAGCACTATGGCCGTTGAGCGATTGAAAAACTACCTGAATGGGATGTGGAGCATCGCCGAGGCGAGAGAAGCGCTGGCGGTGTTTAACCCGGCCACTCTGGAAACGCTGGCAGAGACGCCACTGGGCGGCGCGGCCGATGTGGGCCGCGCCGTCGCAGCGGCCCACATGGCTTTCCCGGCCTGGCGGGCAACGCCAGCCACTGAGCGTATCCAATACCTGTTTCGGTTGAAAGCGCTACTCGAAGAACATTTCGAGGAACTGGCGCGGACGATTACGATGGAGTGCGGAAAAACGCTGGATGAAGCGCGGGGCGAGATGCGCCGGGCGGTTGAAAATGTGGAAGTGGCCTGCGGGATTCCCCTGATGATGCAGGGCCAGATTTCTGAAGATATCGCGCCGGGGATTGATGAGCTGATGATCCGGCAACCGGTGGGGGTGTGCGCCATCATTGCGCCATTTAATTTTCCGGGCATGATCCCGTTCTGGTTCCTGCCGTATGCGCTGGCATGTGGCAATACGGTGATTGTCAAGCCTTCCGAGCGCGTGCCGCTGACGATGATGAAAGTGTTTGAGTTGCTGGATAGTCTCGGTCTGCCGGCAGGAGTGGTGAATCTGGTGCATGGCGGCAAGGAAGCGGTGGACGCAATCCTGGAGCATCCGGCTATCCGCGCCGTCAGTTTTGTGGGGTCTTCGGCAGTGGCGCGGCATGTGTATGCCAAAGGCGCGGCGCATGGTAAACGGGTGCAGGCGCAGGGTGGGGCTAAGAATCCGATTATCGTGCTGCCGGATGCGGACATGGAGATGACCACTCGCATCACCGCCGATAGCGCCTTTGGCTGCGCCGGGCAACGCTGCCTGGCGGCCTCGCTGGCGATAACGGTTGGGGCGGCGCGCGACCCATTTACGGAAGCGATTGCAGATATGGCCGCCAATCGAACTGTGGGCTATGGACTGGATGCGGGGGTGCAAATGGGGCCGGTTATCAGCGCCGTCAGCCAGACGCGGGTGGAAGACCTGATTGGACGCGGGCTGCAGGAGGGGGCAGAAGCGCTGGTAGATGGACGTGGGGCAGCCATCCCGGGATACGAGCGCGGCACTTTTGTGCGGCCCACCGTATTGCGGGGAGTGCAGCCCGGCAGCGTGCTGGCCCAGACGGAGGTCTTTGGGCCGGTGCTGGGGCTGATGCATGTGGATACGATTGAAGCGGCGATTGCACTGGTAAATTCGGGCGAATATGGCAACATGGCCTGCCTGTTTACCAGCAGCGGGGCGGCGGCGCGGCAGTTTCGCCATGAGGCCGAGGCGGGCAATATCGGCATCAATATAGGCGTGGCGGCGCCCATGGCCTTTTTCCCATTCAGCGGCTGGAAAGAGTCTTTCTTTGGGACGCTGCATGGTCAGGGTGAACACGCGGTGGAGTTTTTTACCCAGACGAAGGTGGTGGTAGAGCGCTGGCCGGAAGACTGGTCGCGCCAGTTTTGAGAACGAAAAACGCCGCCAATTTCGGCGGCGTTTTGTTTAGGGTACGAGCAGGATTTGCCCCGGAAATATCAGGTCCGGATCTGTGATGCTCGGGTTGCTGCGCAACAAGTCGGTCAGGGTGATATCCAGCTTGCGGCTGATGCGGGTGAGATTTTCACAGGGCGCAACGACATACCCGGCACGCGTCAGGCGGCCTTCGCCGCAGGGACCGCTGACCACAGGGTCTGGCATGGGCGCGTTGGTGTCGCTGTTGGCGGCGGGTGATAGGCTCAACGTCAGGCGCTCTGATTCGGCCGAGAGGCCGCTGGCCGGGTCAGTGGCGGTGGCGTATAGTTCCAAGTCTCCGGCGGGCAGGTCAAGGCTGGCACTCCAGTTCCCGTTCGAATCAGTTTCTGTTTCAAGTTGCTGGTCTCCGGCCGTAATCAGAATTTGGGTGCCGGGGTCGGCTGTGCCACTTACCGTAATCAGGCCGGCGGTGAGGGCATCGGCGGCGGTGGGTTGGTTAATTACGGGTGGGTTCGGTGCAACCGGCGCGGCGATGGCGGGCGCAATCTGAAGGGAGAGGGGTGGGGTTTCGGCTAAAACGGCGCCGCTTGCATCCAGGGCTTGAGCGATGACCTGTGCCTCTCCGGCTGGCAGGTCGGCGTTCAGTGCCCACTCGCCGTCGGCATTGGCGGCGGTCTCCCCGAGGGGCCTGCCGTTACCCTGTACCCTAACGGTTCCACCGGGCTCGGTTTGCCCGCCGAACTGGATTGCCCCGGCGGTCAGGTCATCATCCGGGCCGGGTTGGTCAAGGGTGAGGGGCGGCGCAACGACAGGCGGGGCCGCGGTTGGGTCAGTGGAGTTGACTGGCGTGAGGGTTGGGTTGGCTGGTAGTGGGGCCGGAGCAGGGCCGGGGGTGCGCCAAAACAGTAATAGCAGCAGAATCAGAAGGATGGCGACGGCCAGTTTGAACCAGTCGTATCCGAGCCAGGAAGATGAAGATTTGTTCATGGCTGTAGCTCAACGACGCCGAGGCGTAACATCTTTGCGGGTGCCGGCGCGAATTTCTGCAAGTTCGCGGGCTTCGCGAATGAGGTCTTGTTCGTCGGCCAGGTTGCGAATTTCAGGGCCAATGATGGCTTCCATTTCGGCCGGGGAAAGGGCAGCCAGACCTTCAAAGGTATAAACCCCGGCGGCGTTAAGTTTGCCTGCAATGACCGGGCCAATACCATGGATGACCTCCAGCGGGTCACGGCGCTCGCGTAATTGGGCCTGCAACTTGGCGATGCGCGCCTCGCAATCGGCCAGGGCACCGGAAGATGCCCCGCGCTTACGCCAGTACAGCCAGTCTATGACCCATTCAATCAGCCAGCCGATGAGAATGCCCAGAATAAGAGCGGTCCAGATGGTCATTTTGCGCCTCCACAAAATAGTTGCACCTATTTTAGCCCAGTAACTTCGGATGTGGTGAATTTTAGGACGATAAATTAATGCGGAACTTGCCGTAATGCGAAAAACGTAGTATTCTTGTAAAGAATTATGGATATCGTAAAATGAACCCGGTAGACAAGTTAGATTCCCAAATCATTGCGCACCTCCAGCAGGACGGACGTAAGCCGTTTACCGATATCGCGCGCGCCTTGAATATCTCCGAAGGCACCGTGCGCAATCGCGTTAACCGGCTGGTTGAGGCGAATATTTTACAGATTGTTGGAATGGTGGACCCCTATCAATTGGGGCTGGATGCGCCGGCGCTGATTGGGGTATCGGTTGCACCGCCGGACGTGGACCGGGCGGCGGCCGAAATCTCGGCCCTGCCCGAGGTGAGCTACCTGATTATGGTGTCAGGGGATTTTGACCTGTATGTAGAAGTCATGTGCCGAGACCGGGACCACCTGGCGACTTTTCTTAATGAGCATTTGCGCAAGGTCGGGGGTGTGCAGCGCACCGAAACTTTCCTGATATTGAAAACCTACAAGCTGGCGTACGGGGCGGTACCCTACCGACCGGTGGCCGCACGTCTGGACTAACCCAAGGAGGAGCAATGTACATCAATGGCAAAATGACGCAGGGGAAAGCAACGGAGAAGATCGATGTGCTGAACCCGGCCACCGAAGAGGTACTGGGTGCGGCCTGGCGCGGTACTCCGCAAGATGCCGAAGCGGCGGTGATGGCGGCCAAAGCAGCGTTCCCCGGCTGGCGCAAGACGCCCGCCAACCTGCGGGCTGGGATGATGCACCGGGCGGCGGCTAAGTTGCGTGAGGGCCACGAAGAACTGGTACGCCTGCTGACGCTGGAAGAAGGCAAACCGATTCCGGAAAATGAAGAAGAAGTGTGGTGGGTGGAAGAAACCCTGGATTACTACGCCGAGTTGGGGCGACACCACCGTGGGGCGGTCTTGCCGCCGGGCGACCCGGCCCAGTTCAATTTCACGCTGGAGCAGCCATGGGGGGTGGTGGCCTGCATCATCCCGTGGAACTACCCGTTGCTGTTGCTGGTGTGGAAGCTGGCGCCCGCGCTGGCGGCCGGCAATACAGTCGTCATCAAGCCTTCGGAGTTTACGCCGCTAAGCACACTCAAAGTGATTGAAATGGCGTTTGACCATTTCCCGCCGGGGGTGGTGAATGTGGTTACCGGTACGGGCGTGGAAACCGGCGAACCGCTGGTGTTGCACCCGGATGTGCGCATGGTGGCTTTTACCGGCTCACTGGCAACCGGCCAGCGGATTGCCAGCCAGGCTGCGTCTTCCATGAAAAAGCTGCATCTGGAACTGGGGGGGAAGGACCCGATGGTGATTGGGCCGGACGTGGAAATCCAGATGGCGGTGCGCGGGCTGGCTTACTCTGCGTTGCTTAATGCCGGGCAAGTGTGTACCAGCACCGAACGAGTGTATGTGCATGAAAGCCTGTACCCGCAGTTTGCCGAAGAACTGGCCGAATTTGTCTCCGGCTTGAAACTGGGCAACGGGCTGGATGAAAGCACGGATGTCGGCCCGATGCTGCGTGACCATTTCCGGGCGAAAGTTGAAGGGCAGGTGAATGAGGCGGTAAAAGCCGGGGCGCGGCTGGTGATTGGCGGGGAACGGCCAGCCGAGTTGGAGAAAGGCTTCTTCTACCGGCCGACGATCCTTGCGGATGTGAACCACACGATGCGCATCATGACTGAAGAAACCTTCGGGCCAGTGATTCCGTTGATGCCGTATAAGGATATGGACGAGGCCATCCAGCTGGCGAACGATACGCCCTACGGGTTGGGCGCCAGCCTGATGAGCAATGACCTGAAATTTGTGAAACGCTTCTTTGAAGAAGTCGAAGCAGGTTCAATCTGGATTAATGACCCCCTGACGGATAATTTTGCCGGCCCTTTTGGCGGGATGAAGATGAGCGGCCTGGGGCGTGAGCTGGGCGAGGCCGGCCTGCTGGAATTTACGCAGGTCAAGCATGTGCATTGGGATATGGAAGCTGAAATCAAGGAATTCTGGTACCCGTATGGAAAAGAGGACACTCATGAATGAGCATCCATCGCTGGCTAAGATTTCGCCGGTTTGGTCGCGCAGCTGGACGCTGGTGGCTGAACGCGGGGCCGGGGCTTGCCTGTATGCTGAAGATGGGCGCGAGTTCCTGGATTTTACGACCGGAATTGGCGTGACCAATACCGGTCACTGCCACCCGAAAGTGGTGGCGGCGGTGCAGGAGCAGGCTACCCGGCTGCTGCATGGGCAGGCCAATATCGTCATTCACAAACCGATGCTGGAGTTAATCGCGGCGTTAAGCGAAATTCTGCCGCCCGCGCTGGATGGTTTTTTCTTCAGCAATAGTGGGGCAGAGGCAGTGGAAGGGGCGATGAAGCTGGCCCGCATGGCGACTGGCCGGACCAACATGGTGGTGTTTCAGGGCTCGTTTCATGGCCGCACGGTCGGGACGATGTCGCTGACGACCAGCAAGACCATTTACCGGGGCGGTTACCAGCCGCTGATGGCGGGCGTTTTTGTAGCGCCTTACCCCTACGCGCTGCGTTATGGCTGGGATGAAGAAGAAACCAGCCGCTGGTGCTTGAAAGAGTTGGAGCATCTGCTGGTTTCGCAAACCGCGCCGGAAGAAACAGCGGCCTTCCTGATTGAGCCGGTACTGGGCGAAGGCGGCTACGTGCCGCCGCCCAAGTCCTTCATGCAGGGCTTGCGGGCGCTGGCAGACGAACATGGCATTTTGCTGATTGCAGATGAAATCCAGTCCGGCTTTGGCCGCACCGGGCGCTGGTTTGGCTTCGAGCATTTTGATATCGTGCCGGACATCCTGATTGTGGCCAAGGGGCTGGCCTCCGGGTTGCCGCTCTCGGGCGTGATTGCCTCGCAGAAATTGATGGCGAAATGGACACCCGGCTCGCACGGTGGGACCTATGGCGGTAACGCCGTTTCAATGGCGGCGGCGGTGGCGACGGTGGCGGCCATCCGGGAGGAGCAGATGCTGGAGAATGCCACGGCGCGCGGGCAGCAGTTGATGGCGGGTTTGAGGGCGATTCAGTCCAGCCACCCAACGATTGCGGATGTGCGCGGACTGGGGTTAATGGTGGGAGTGGAGTTTCGGGATGCGGCTGGCAAACCGGATAAGGCCGCCGCGAAGGCCGCCGTCAAAGGCTGTTATGAGCGCGGCCTTTTGCTGCTTACCTGTGGTAGTTATGACAATATCATCCGGTTTATCCCACCCCTGATTGTGAGCGAAGAACAGATTCAGCACTCGCTGACGATTTTTGAACAAGCGCTGAACGACACACACTAGCCAATAGTCGGAGAAATCTCATGAGTATGCAAGGCGAAAAAACCAAAGCGATGTATCAACAGGCAATGAAGACCATCCCGTACGGGGTGAGTTCCAACTTCCGGTATTGGGGGCCGGAGGATACGATGGTGATGACCAAAGCCCAGGGGCCGTATATGTGGGACGCCGACGGCAAGCGCTATATTGATTATCGCCTCGGATTTGGGCCGGTAATCCTGGGGCATGCGGATGAAGAAGTGCACGCGGCGGTCGTAGAGGCGATTAAAGGCGGCACGATTTTTGCCTGGATGACGCCGCTGGAAATTGAACTGTGCGAGCGGGTGGCGCGAATGACTGGCAATGAAATGGTGCGCCTGACCAATACGGGAACTGAAGCCACCATGCATGCCTTGCGCATAGCCCGAGCGCATACCGGCCGTGAAAAGTTAATTAAATATGAAGGTGCCTACCACGGCATGAGCGACTACTCGCTGATGAGCCTGGCGCCGAAGCGGCCGGC
>CAZEQN010000127.1:700-7471 GCA_964514335.1 uncultured Anaerolineaceae bacterium | reverse complement strand
CCTGAAGCGCAAGCGCCCGGCCGCAGCCCGTGGCCGCTGCGAGTCTTGAGCCTGCTGCTGCTGGTGCAGGGCGCGGGGCTGGGGGTTCTGGCGCAATGGAAACTGCCGCCGGGGCTGAATTACTTTTTCAGGTCATTGACGGAGTTAAGCGAACTGCTGTGGGCGCTGCTGCCCACGATTGCCTATGGGCTGGGGGCGCTGATTGCGCTGCTGGTGGCGGTGGATTTCTGGCGGCGGCAACCGAACGCGTGGCACTTTGCCCTGCTGGTGCAGGGGCTGACGCTGCTGGCGGGGCTGCTGCTGTACCTGAACAGCCGCCCACCGTACCTTTACATTCTGCTGGGGTACAGCGTGTACATGGTGCTGTACCTGCACAATGATGAAATCCAAACCGCGTTTCACACGCGGGGGGATGCGCTCCCCATAGAGGAAGCCGAGTGAGCCGCGCCACAGATACGGCCCTGCTGCGGCAGTATGAACCGGCGCTGCGTTTTACGCGCGGCGAGGAGTTTTTCCCGACGGCGGCACAGCATTATCTGGAACGCTGTTCGTTGTGGGTGCAGCGGCCGGGGGCCGAGCCGGAACTGCTGCTGCCGGAAGGCGAGGTACGGCTGGATACCCTGGGGGATGACCGGCCGAGCGGGTTCGGGGCGGTGCAGTATCTGAAGTTTATTGACCCGCTGAACCTGGCCGAACTGGCAGCGTTCCGGTTAAAGGAAGGGCTGACGAAGCGGCCGGAGGAGGACATCTTCCACCCCGGGCTGGGGCGGCTGGCGCGGGTGGGCTACACGGCACGCTTTGTGGATGCGGTATTTTCGCTTTCGCTGCTGGCGCGCGGCCGGGTGCCGGGCGATACGGCGGCAGCGGCGGCGCTCTCCAGCCGCCAGTTGCAGGAGTTGCACCCGCAACCGGCCTACCACGGGCGGGTGTTGCGCCAGAATGGCTGGCTGATATTGCAGTACTGGCTGTTCTACCCGTTTAATAACTGGCGCAGCGGCTACTCCGGGGCCAACGACCATGAAGCCGATTGGGAGATGGTGTGCGTGTACCTGGCCGAGCGGCCGGGGGCCGAGCCGATTCCGGAGTGGGTGGGCTACGCCTCGCATGAGTTTTCCGGGGATGACCTGCGGCGGCGCTGGGATGACCCGGCGCTGGAAAAAGTGGAGGACTCGCACCCGGTGGTGTACGTGGGGGCGGGTTCGCACGCGGCCTATTTCCGGGCGGGCGAGTACATGACTGAAATAGAAGTCACGGCGCTGAACCCACTGGCGCGGCTGGTGGAGTTTTTACAGGCCCTGGGGCACAACCTGGCGCGGCTGGCGCGCGGCCGGGCGCCGGAGCAACGGCAACGCCGTTCGGGCGTGAACCTGTTCCGGATTCCGTTTATTGATTATGCGCGCGGCGACGGCCACAGCATTGGCCCCGGGCAGGAAAAGCCGTGGGGCGAACCGGAGTTGCTGACCCCCACCCCGGACTGGGTGAAGGGTTACCGCGGGCTGTGGGGGCTGTATGTGCGCGACCAGTTTGCCGGCGAGAATGCGCCGGCCGGGCCGATGTACAACCGGGATGGCCGGGTGCGGCGGGCGTGGTATGACCCGCTGGGCTGGGCCGGGCTGGACAAAGTAGTACCGGAAGCGCAGACGGCCACGGCGCTGGCGCAGCGCATGGAGGAACTGGAGACCGAGGCGCAGGACCTGCGCGGGCGAATTGAGCACATCAGCGCTCGCCTGCACACGCTGGGGATTGAGCATCAGGCGATGCACGGGCATGCCCATATGCGCCATATTTATCTGGAGCATGCGCGCCAGATTAAGGCCGATTCGGTGGAACTGGATGGCCTGCGGGAAGCCTTGACCGAGAACAAGGCGCTGACGGAGTCTCTGGGGCGGCATGCGCGGCGGGTGGCGGCCGGCGAGCGCAGCCCGGCGGATGCCCACCTGCTACGGGCGCATCACCCGCTGGACCCGGCCGAGTTGCGGGGCGGGCGGCTGACAGAAATCTGGTCGGCGATCAGCATCGGGTTGATGATGATGGTGTTTGTGGGGCTGGTGCTGTTTGCAAATGAGTATTTGTTTGTGGGGCTGGCGGGCATGGTGGCGCTGCTGACGCTGATTGAAGCGGGGGCGCGGCGGCGGCTGCATGTGCTGGTGCAGCGGCTGACGGTGTTTCTGGCGGCGCTGGGGGCGCTGGTATTGGTGTATGAGTTTTTCTGGCCGCTGGTGGAGATTTCGATTTTTCTGGCCGGGGCGTATATTGTATGGGAGAACATCCGCGAGTTGGTGAGAAGGTAGGGGGGAGGGTAGCGGGTAATTAGTAAAGCGCAACTGGTAATTAGTAAGTCGTGGTGGGTGGGGGAAGTCGAGGTGGTTAGAGCAGGGATGGCAAAGGCTATCTCACGCAAAGAACGCAAAGTGCGCAAAGAAAATCAAGGGAAAGTGGGTTATTAGCCCGCAAGCCCGGAGGGCTGCGAGGAGGGCTGGGATTCCTCGCTAACGCCCGGAATGACAAGGGCTGGCTGGCTGAAATTTGTGGCGTTAAATTAATTAGTACGCGCCGGGAGGTTCGTCAGCCCGGCGCGTACTAGGAGGAGGAGAAGAGATGTTACCCTTTTCGAAGGTAATCTTACCTAAACGCTCCAAAATGTGCTTGACGGGCAGGCTACTCCAACCTGACAATTCCCCTACGCAAGATTAAGTGTTGGATTAATGAAAAAACCCTGCTTTGGCAGGGTTTTTTGGTTTTCTTGCAGTTACCGCCCGCCGGTGAGCTTGTCTTGCAGTTTTTTGAGGGCGGCCCAGTCGCCTTTGGCAGCGAGGGTGGCCTGCTGCGGCCAGGTGCTGGCGTCGGCAACATTGAAACGCTTGCCACCCGCGGCGAGGATTTTTTCGATGGCGGCGGGTTTGCTGGCGGCCAGTGCAGCAAAGGTGGCGATGCCGTGTTCGGCGAGCAGTTTGCGGATGGCGGGGCCAATGCCTTCGATTTTGGTGAGGTCATCGGCGGCAGACTTGGCAAGTGAGGCAGCCTTGGCAGCCGGGGCGGCATGGTTGTGGCCGTGGTCATGGGCGGCCTGCAGACCGGTATCCAGTTGATTTTGCAGCGCCCACCAGAGCACCACGGTCAGAACGGCAAAGACGATCAATCCAAGCATGAGGGCAATCTCCTAAAGTGAATTGGCATGATTATATCAAGGCTGGTCGGCGGCACGGCGGCCCAACAGCCGCCAGCCAGTAGGTAGCAAAGCAACCGCCAGGACGATTTTCAGCAGGTCGCCGGGGATGAAGGGCAACAAACCGCCAGCGAAGGCGCGCGGCAGGTCGCCGAGGTAGAGCGCCAGCCAGGCCACCCCGAAGGCATAGATGATGAGGTTGCCGAGAACCATCGCCAGCAGGGTGCGCGGGTAGGAACGGTCCCAGGCGTTCTCGGCCAGCCGGCCGACAACGAAAGCCGCCACAACAAAACCGGCGAGATAACCGGCGGTGGGGCCGAGCAGCACCTGCGGGCCGCCGGCGGCGCCGGCAAAAACGGGCAATCCGAGCGCACCCTGTGCCAGATAGGCCAGCACGCTGGCGGCGCCACGCCGGCTACCGAGCAACAAGCCAACCAGCAAGACGCCCAGGGTCTGGCCGGTGATGGGCACCGGGCTGAAAGGCAGCGGCACGGCGGCCTGGGCGAGGACGGCGATGAAGATTGAAAAAATAAGGACAACGAATGCATCGTACCAGCGGGCGGGGCTGGCGGCCTGCGGGCGGGCCAGGTCTGCGTAGGTCATGGAATTACTCCTTGGGTCTGGGGGGGTGAACGTGCCAGGGTTCGACGCCGGTCATGTTCGGGTAGATACGGGTCGGGTCGTCGCGGTCAATCTTAACTGAAACCTGGGAGCCGGGGGCCAATTGGGGCAGGAGTTCAGCATCGGCGCGCCAGATGGCGACCGCCTCGTAAGGCTCGCCTTCGGGCGGCTGCACTCGCAGACGCAGGTCGAGCCGGGCCATGGGGTGCTCGGGGTGGCGGCGCGGCGGGCGGCGCCAGCTTAACACGGTGGCGCCGGCCCAGACGGCCTGTTGCTGGCGGGCGGCAAGGATGGCAGCCTGGCCGGGGCCGCGCTTGGCGCGTTCCAATATGTATAACAGGCCCAAGGTCAGGGCGGTTATAGCCAGGAGGAGCAAAACCGAAAACAGCAGCGATTGACTCATCTACCGGAGTTAACCCCGCAGGGGCGGTCAGGGCGCGACGGCTTCACTATCAGGAGTGAAGAGGGCCTCGATGGTGGTTTCAAAGAGGTCGGCGAGTTTGAAGGCCAGCGGCAGGCTGGGGTCATATTTGCCGGTCTCGATGGCATTGATGGTCTGGCGCGAGACGCCGAGACGCTCGGCCAGGTCGGCCTGGCTCCAGTCGCGTTCGGCGCGCAGCACTTTCAGGCGGTTCTTCATACGCCATACTTCCGGCGGGCGAGGAAACCGCCCAGGGCCGCCAGGGCGCCCATCTGGATAATCTGCCAGCCCAGCCCGGGGGCGGGGAGGGGGATGATCTCCAGCAGGGAGTAGGTCAGGCTAAGGAAAAAGTGGGCGAAGAAGGCAAAGGTGAGGGCCTCCTGATGAATGCGGCGGTGGAGTTCGTCCTGGGTGCGGACGGAGAGCAGGACGCCGCGTACGACCAGAGCGGCGGGCAGCAGCGGCAACAGGGCGAGAGCGATTTCAGCGCCGAGCGGCAGGGCCAGGCGGGCAGTGAGGTTAATGACCAACACGAGCGCGCCAACATAGAGGAGCATAAATAGGATGAACTGGCGCAGTTGGGTGCTCATTGATTGACCCGTCGACTGGAACGGAAAGCCCACAGGCCCGAAAGGAGCAGACCGATGGCCAGCCCAAGGGCGAGGTTTTCGAGAGCGAAACCGAGGGCCACACCAATGGCGATAGCCTGGGGCAGGACGAAACCGGTTGAACAGAGGGAAGATTTTCTGGATTGCATGCCATACTCCTTAGTCAAGTTTGCTTTACATATCGTATTGTAAAGATAGCTTTACTTTTTGTCAAGGGTGTTTACAGAGCGAAAACGGGGGATTTCTTGTGCCGCAGTGGGCTAAAGCCCACTGTCTAAAACTTGCCAGTCTTAGCATGGGGCCGGTTGGGATGCTGGACATCCTTAAACCAGCCCCTACGGAAAGATGCGGTCAGGTTGCCAAATTGCGGAAACGGTCAGACCACCAGCCGCAGGCCAAGGGCGATGACAATGAGATTGCCGATGATGCTGACGACCTGCTGGGCGCGGGGCGGGAGGCGGCTGCGGCCGAGCGCGCCGAGGGCGGCGAGGAAGGTCTGCCAGGAGAAGGAGGCCAACCCGGCACCGAGGACAAAGGCGAAACGGGCGGCGTGGGTCTCCAGCCCCTGACTGCCCTGCCCCAGAATGAGGGCGGCGAAGTAAGTAACGGTCAGGGGGTTGAGCAGAGTGAGACCGAGGAACTGGGCAAAAACCCACAGGGGGGCGCGGCCTTGGGTGGCAGGGGCGGCATCCTCCGGTGCGGAGCGGGGCGCATAGTAGGCGCGACGCAGGCCGAGGCCACCGATGACCACCAGCACGCCGGCGCTGGCGAGGCGCAGTTCGGCGGCCAGCGGGGCGAGCGAGGCGGCCAGCGCCGCGCCGGCCACCGCAGCCAGCAGGGCGTAGAGCAGGTCGGCCACAGCCGCGCCAGCCCCGGCGGCAAAACCGAAGCGAAAGCCACGCCGCAGGCTGTTTTCGATAATCAGGATGGCAATCGCGCCGACGGGAATGGCAATGCCGAAACCGGCGAGGACGCCGTTCCAGAAGGGGGACATAGATCAGAGGGAATCAGTTACCGGAGGCTTCACGCTGGCACAGCCAGCACTCGGCCCGGTCTTCGGCGAAGATGACCTGCCCCTGAATCTCGGGATGGGTGCGTTTGTGCTCATCACACAATACGACCTGCACCGGCCAGCCTTCGTACTGGGCATCGGTGCGGCCGGGGACCGGCGGTTGTTCCTTTTTGGGGTTGCGGGATTTGGGAGGCATGCCTTCATTCTACCAAATCGCCGCGGCAACTTAGGGCCAGGGGATTTCCACCCAGCGGGTGTAGCCGTGTTTTTCAGCGGCGAGAACGCGGGCGTAGCCCTGCTGGCCGCAGTCGGCATCGTCGCGCACTTCAACGACGGTGTTGTACGAGCCGATGGGGGTGAAGCCGTACTCGCCATCCACGCATACCCAGGCTTCGACGATATAGGGCGTCTGGCCGGAGTCATCGCCGGCATTCAACACCAGCGGATTCCAGGAGACGGTAACGATATTGCCGCTGCGGCTGGCGGAGACGCCGGTGAGGGGCGGGTAGTA
The DNA here is from genome assembly GCA_964514335.1 of uncultured Anaerolineaceae bacterium. Classification (GTDB taxonomy): domain Bacteria; phylum Chloroflexota; class Anaerolineae; order Anaerolineales; family UBA11579; genus SCUK01. The sequence goes on along the minus strand of CAZEQN010000127.1, from coordinate 1,132 downwards.
GGGCGACCAGGGCATGCGGATATGGATATCCACCGGTTGAACGGCCATGACATCGCCGTCAATTTCGAGCAGGCTGGCATTGGCCCAGCAGGAGTTGGTGTTACGGTCGCCGCGGCTTAAGAGGAGCACCCACGAGCCGTCTTCGGTGCGGCCGAGGACATCCATGCGGGTGCGGGCGAGCAGGGCGTACTTGAAGAGATAGTCCGGCCCGGGGCCAAAGCGGCAGGAGAGTTTTTCAGGGATGACGGTGGCGCGCAGGACGGCCCAGGTGGGGCTGACTTCGGGAGTGGGAGTCTCGGTGATGGTGGGCGTGGCCGAGGGGGTGGGGGTATCGCTGGGGAGCGGGGTGGGCGTTTCGGTCGGGGGGAGGGGCGTATCGGTGGCGGTGGGGAGGGCGGTGGCGTAGCGAAACAACCTACTCGACCTCTCCGC
>CAZEQN010000127.1:0-690 GCA_964514335.1 uncultured Anaerolineaceae bacterium | reverse complement strand
GGGGGGGGGGGGGGGGGGGGGGGTGTGGGGGGGGGGGGGGGGGGGGCGCCCGCGGCCGGGGGGGGGGCCGGCCGGCCGGTGGGGGTGCCCGCCGGGGCGGCGGGCGCGCAGGCAGTTAAAAGGAAGACGAGGGCAAGGATGAGGGAAACGCGGCGCGGCATAGGGTTCACTCCTGAATGGAGGGGATGATACACCCGGCGCGGGTTTGGGGCAAGGCGGGGGACGTGCTGGGAAGTGTCCAGCATCGCTTGGCTCAATGCAAGGAGTCAAGGCTTTAGCCGAGTTGCTGGCGAACCCTCCGCTAAAGCGTCGACTCCCACACGATTCAAGCCGGACACTCCTGGCGTGTTGGCAGTGGGCTAAAGCCCACTGTCTGAGTTCGGTGAACTCATGGGGAAAGTTGCCTGTTCTGCCTCACCCCCCGGCCCCCTCTCCATAGTCATGGAGAGGGGGAGAGACCAAGTTCCTTTTTCAAAACAAATTACCTTGCCAGTTCTACCTGCACGGCGCAGACCTTGAACTCTGGAATTTTGGCGACCGGGTCGAGGGCGGCGATGGTGAGGTTGTTGACGTTTTGCCACACCCCCCGGCCCCCACTCCATAAGACAGGTGAGGGGGCGAGTCCCAGTTACTTTTCAAAAAAAAATACCGTGCCACATCCACCAGCACGGCGCAGACCGTGAACAAAGG
>CAZEQN010000126.1:0-7477 GCA_964514335.1 uncultured Anaerolineaceae bacterium | reverse complement strand
GAGTTCGGCCTGGCAGTCTTTGAGGGTCGGCGGGGCAAAGGGGGCAGCGGCGAAGCGCGCCAGCAGGGCCTCGATGGCGGCCTGCTGGGCGCGGCTGAACTGGATGGCGAAGCCCGCCCGGCGCACCAGCGGGCCTGCAAGCGTAATCTGGCCGCTTTCGGTGAGGGCGGTGACTAAGGCGTTGGCAATGGCAAGTTCCAGGGCGAGGCGGCTGGTCAGGTCGGCACGCGGCATGCCGCCGCGCAGTGGATTGGCAGCGTGGTAGGCCTCCAGCAAGTCCAGCAGGCGGGCTTGCCAGGCGGCCCAGCGAGTTGGGTCGGCCCAGGCGGTCCCGACGGGCAGGGCGCGCCCGGCGGCGGCCAGGTCCGCCAATAGCGTTTGGGCGGCGGCTTCCAGCAGGCTGGCGGCAGCGGCCAAGGTCTCCAAATCGGCAAAGCCGTGGGTGGCGAGGGCCTGGGCGATGAGGTCTTCGGGCGTACCGGCGGCGAGGGTCGTCAGGCGGTGGAGGGCGGCCGAGGCAAAACGTTTGTGGCGGCCCGATGGCTGCGGGTCAAGGACGGCGCCGCCGCCGAGGGTTTCGCCGGGCGAAGGGCGGCGCAGAATGTAACGGTCGCCGCGCACGGCCACGACGGGGGCGCGGGTTTCCAGTTGCAGCCAGCCGGTTTCGCCGGGGACAAGTTCTTCGGCGCCGAGCAACCGGACGCGGGCGAGGACTTCAGCGGCGCCGAGAAACAGCTTGACTTCGTCATCATGGCGCAGGGGGGCGGCGGCATCCGGCAGCAGGCGAAAATCGGCATCCAGGCGGCGGGTGGGTTGGAAGGCGCCGGGCGGGGCAAGCCACAGGCCGCGGGTAGCCTGGCTGACTTCGATACCAGCGATATTGACGGCGGTGCGCGCCCCCGCAAGGGCGACTTCGACCTGTTTTTTGTGATTCTGGAGACCGCGCACCCGCCCCGGCAGGCCAGGGGGCAGCAATTCAACGGCGTCGCCCACGGCCAGCGGGCCGCCGAGCAGCGTGCCAGTGAGGACGGTGCCGAAGCCGGGCATGCTGAAAACCCGGTCTACGGGCAGCCGCGCCGCGCCGCTGGCCGGCGCGGGCGGGCTGGCCGCCAGAGCCTGTTGCAGGGCGGCTTCGAGTTCCGGCAGGCCGGCGCGGGTATGAGCCGAGACGGGCAGGATGGGGGCGGCGGCGAAGGCGGTGGGGGCGAGGGCGGCGCGGATTTCGGCTTCGACCAGCGGCAGCCAGTCCGGGTCGGTGACGAGGTCAATTTTGGTGAGGGCGACGAGGGCGGTGGGGATTTGGAGCAGGTCCAGAATGGCGAGGTGTTCGCGGGTCTGGGGCATCAGGCCTTCATCGGCGGCGATGACGAGCAGAGCGGCCTGCAAACCGCCGACCCCGGCGAGCATGTTCTCAATAAAGTCGCGGTGGCCGGGCACATCCACCACGCCGACTTCTGCGCCATTGGGGAGCGTCCACCAGGCAAAGCCGAGGTCAATCGTCATGGCGCGTTCGCGTTCCTCCTTGAGGCGGTCCGGGTGGGTGCCGGTGAGGGCCTCAATGAGTGTGGATTTGCCGTGGTCGACATGGCCGGCGGTGCCAATCACATACATGCCTGCACTCCTGAAATGAAAAGCCCCAACCGGGGTTGGGGCTGGCGGGAACCTGCAAGCCCGGAGGCTGGGGTTAGCCGCCGGAGAACTCCTGATTTTCGGTGACCCAGTCGCGGTACAGGCCCAGCAGGCTCTGCAACTGGCGCTGGGATTGCTCGGCAAGGTGCTGGGTGAGGTCGCGCAATTCCTGCAGGTTGTCTTCCAGGTCGGTGGACTGGCCGGAGAGGCGTTCCAACTGGCGGGCGGTTTCTTTTTGCAGTTCTTCCTGGGTGAGCAGGTAATTGGTCCAGCGTTTCTGGTCATCGGCACGGAAGGTCGCCCACTCCTGACGGAAGCGTTCTTCGCCGAGGCGTTGCATTTCGGTAATTTCGTTGATGCGGCGGTTAATCTGGTCGGTGATTTCTTCGAATTTTTCCTGAGCGCGTTTGACGGCGCGCTCGGTATCGCCGACATTCTGGATGAGCAGGGCCAGTTCGTTGGATTGGCGCTCGACTTCGTCAAAGCGTTTGGTCCATTCGCGCCAGGCGCGTTCGCGCTCGGCCTGGGTAGCGGTCATGCGGTCAATGAAAGAGGTCTGCGATTCGCGGCGCTCGTTCTCGGCGGCGTTGAGTTCGCTGATGCGGGTTTCGGTTTTCTTCTGGCCGTCGGTGACCAGGTCCAGGCGCGCCCGGTTTTCATCGGCACGTTTGCGCAGGGCCGCCACTTCGCCCTGCAAGTCGGCGAGGCGTTTGGTTTCCGCACGCTGGTCTTCCTGGATGGCGCGTACCTGGCGCCCGGCTTCAGCATCTTTGGCTTGCTGATCCGCCAGGCGGGTGGACAATTCGTTGACCTCGCGTTCCAGTTTGGTAGCCTGTTCGCGCTGGGTGAGCAGTTCTTCGCGAAATTTGGCCACCCGGTCAGCCTGTTCCTTGAAGTTCGCCAGCGATTTGGTGACCGATTCGAGCTCGGTATCCTGACGTTTTTTGACATCGGTTTCGCGGCGTTTGGCGCGTTTTTCCTGGGCCTCCAGCTCGGTTTTGACCTCTTTGCGCACAAGCTGCAAAGCCTGGTCAAACTCCTCCACGCGATTGACCTGAACCGTGGCGCGGGTAACTTCACTGCTTAATTTCTTGAACTCGGCCGTTTGTTTTTCCTGTGCCCCGGTGAGCTGGGTGAGTTTCTTTTGCAGGTCAGCAAGGGCGGCTTTGTCTTTGCGGCGCTCTTCATCCAGCCACTCTATGCGTTTTTGCAGTTGTTCCAAATCCATGGGATTGACTCCGTGGGGGGTTGCGAAGTGGGCGACCAGCCGGTCGGCGCGCCCAATAGGCGATTATAGCATGAGGGATTCAGCGGCCCAACTGGTTAAACAAGTCGGTGAGGCTGGTGAGGAAGGGCCAGAACCAGTGCGGAAAGAGGCCAACCAGCAGCGAGCCGAGGGCGGTAACCGCCAGAAAGAGGCTGGCGCCAAAATCCTGACGCAGTTGAAGAATGGTGGCGGCCTCCAACGGCTCGGAAGTGCCGGTGGGCGGGTCGGATACCAGGGCAGTCAGGGTGCGCAGGCCAGCAGCCAGCAATCCGAGGCTACCCAGCAGGACGGCGGCGGCCGAAAGCGGGTAAGCCACGGCCAGGGCCTGCACCAATTGGATGCGGAAGGGAAAGCCCGCCAGCAGCGGCAGGCCAGCGAGTGAGAACATGGCCAGCAGCAGGCCAGCGCTGCGCAGGGGGTAGGGCCGCGCCAGCCCCTGCAAACCGGTGAGCGTAAGAGTTGCGCCCGCCCCAACCTGCCAGTTGGAGAGCGTGCCAGCCCAGACGAGCAGGGAAATGGCGCGCGGCAGGAGTAACCCAAAGAACAGAGGCAACGCAACCGGCTGGCCGCTGGAAATGGCAAGTAGTGAAAGCCCGGTTTCGAGCAATACGGCATAACCGAGCATCCGGCCGATGTGCTTTTCAAGCGCGGCGAACAGGCCGCCGACCACGGCCATCAGCCCACCGACGCCCTGCAACAGAACCACCAGCGTGGCGGATTCACGCAGCCAGACAAAACGGTCAATGAGTTCCAGACCGAACAGAAGCACCGAGCCGGGCAGAATAAACAGCAGAAAGCCGGCGGCGTAGGGGTTGGCTTCTTCCATCAATTGCGGCACCCAGGAATGAAAAGGCACTATCGCCAGCAGGAAGGCAAAGCCAACGCCGAGGAGGGTGCCGGCGCGCACCACCAGCACCAGCGTGCCGGGGCTGGCAACCACGCCCGCCAGCAACCAGCCTACAAAGAGGATAAAGGGCATGCCGAGGGTAATGAAAGACAGAAAACGCAGAGCCGAGCGGCGGCTGGGGCGGCCGGGCGGGGCGAGCAGGGGCAGGAACAGGAGCGCCACCAGTTCAAAGAGCAGGGCGGCATACAGGAATGGCTCGACCCGCAGGGCGGCGGTGAGCAGGGCGACGGCCAGCAGGGCAATCGGTGCAAACAAGGCCGGCGGGCGGGCGAACCAGGCCCCCGCCAGCCAGAGGAAGGCGATGCCCCACACCGCCATGAGCAGGGGTTGCTCGGCGGCGGTCAGTGAAATCGAGCGGCCGAGGACAAAGAAGGTTTCGGTGATTTTGAAGTTCAGGCTGCCCAGTACAAGGGACTGGTCAATAGGGAGCAGGAGGGCGGCCCAGGCCAGCAGGAAAGCGGCGCCGGTAGCAATGGCATTCACGGCCCGCGGCCAGGCGAGCATGAGCAACAGCGCCCCGCCCAGAAAGGCGGGCAGCACAATCCAGAGGACGGGGGCGCTCACAGGGCGGCCTCCGGCCTTTCGGTCTCCAGCAGGTAACTGCCGACCAGCGCCAGGCTAAGATGAACGATGGCCAGCAACCCGGCCACCAGGGTTGAGACCTCCACCGCGGCGTAAAGGATTTCAAAGCCAGACAGAAACATAAGCAAACTCAAAATCACCGGCAGGGTGCGAGTGGAAAAACCGAGCATGAGCAGGCCCATGCCCATCAGGAACAGGCCACCCCAGGCCTGGGCGGCCGAGAGACCGGGAATGGCCGCCAGCACGGCGGGGACGACCGAGGCGACCGAGAGCAAGACGAGGACGGCGGCCATGGAGCGAAAGACCCACTCTACCGGCCAGCGGCGGACTTCGGCGGCGGCCGGGCTGGCGCTGCGGCTGAAACCGAGGAGGGCGCCGGCCATCCAACCCGCGACCAGTTTGACGACCGCCAGGGCCGGCGGCCAGGCGACCGCGGCCAGGACAAACACGCCGACATATTGCAGCGACAGAGCGAGGATGCGCCAGCGCCAATTGGGGCTGCCCACCAGCACAATGGCGGTCAGCCCTACCAGAATTGCAGCCGGAACGGCAAGAAAGGGGAACATCGGTTCAGCCTGCCCCGCCGGTAAGCTGGGTAAGTAAAGAAAGCAATAAGGTGACGAGGAGCAAGGCCCAGAGCATGCCGCCTTCGCCTTCCAGCAGGCGGTTGAAACCGCCCACCAACCGGACGGCCTGACCGGCCAGCCAACCAAACACCCGAACCAGCCAGCGCATTGAAAACAGGGAATCGAGCCAGCCAAAGAGGGCGGCGGGCGGGGTGAGGCCGCGCCGCGCCAACCCGGCCAGGGCAGCGAGGATAAGCAGGACGGCGATCAGCGCCCACCAGTTGGCGGCCCCCAGCAGACCGGCGCCCGTAGCAAGGCACCAGGTAATGAGCAGCAGCGCCAGCCCGGCGGGATGCACCGCCTGAATCCAACGCTCGGCGGGGGTGTCCTGGGGAGGCAGAGGGCGCAACAGGTGGCGCAGGTAGCCCAGCACCAGCAGGGCCTGGGCCAGCAGGAAGGGCAGGTCGAACCCGTCAAACGCGGCATAGACTTGCAGGGCGGCCACGCCGGGGGTGAAGGGCAGCCCAAGCACCGGCAGTACGGCCAGACTGCCGGTAACCCAGCGCCAGCGGCCGGGCCGCCCACTCAAAAACAGCAGGCCACCGGAATACAGGCTGACCATGCTCCAGGCCAGCACGGCGGCGGCCGAACCATTGAGGGCGGCGGCAAAGGCCAGGGCGGCGCTGCCTAAAATCCAGTAGGGGCGGCCTACCAGTTCATCGGATACACGCGCCCAGGCGACGGTGGCGTACAGGGCGGCAAGGGCCAGAAAACCCTGCACGACCCACAGAACATCGGATTGAATCGCGCCCGTCAGGCGGGCGAGCAGTACGAGGCTGGCGGCGGGGGAAACGAGGCGCAGAATGGAACCGAGGCCGCGGCGCAGGTCAGGCTCACGGAGGAAGGGCAGATGCAGGGGCAGAACGCCCAAACGCAACCCAACGGCCAGCAGGAGGTAGAGGCTGACTTCAGACGGGATAGCGTTAAGGGACAGGGGCGCGCCAGACTGTAAAGCAAGGGCATCCGCATAGAGGAGCAGGAAGGTACCGGCGAGGCTGGTAGCGAAATTGACCACGACACTCTGACGGCGGGCGGTGTCTGATGTGCGCAGGAGCAGGACGGTGAGTTCGATGATATCCAGCGCCGTCCAGGCGAGGGCGAGGGTGAGCGGGTTGCCAGAGAGGACGGCCAGAATGCCAAGGGCGCTGACGGCCAGGCTGCCGGTCCAGGCGCCGGTTTCGAGATCTTCCAGGCGGCCAATACCGGTGAGGATGACGGTAAGCGCCAGGGTGGCAAGCGCCATCGCAAACGTCCAGGAGGTGGCATCCGCCAGCAGGGCGGGCGATTCGCGAAAAGCGCTCGACCAGTCCAACAGGGTGATCTGGCGCGGCAGGTTGGCACGCAAGAACCACAGGCTGACCCAGGCGAGGAGCGCGCCGATGGCGGCGAAGAGCCACTGGGCGCCCATGCGGGCGCGGGCGCGTTGCAGGCCCAGCACAATCAGCGGGGTGGCGAGCAGCAGGAGGATGGCGAGAACGAGGAGCATGGGGGAGGGTGATCAGTAATTGGCAATTGGTTGTTGGTTGTTGGTAATAAGTAATTTGTAAATGGCAACTGGTTGTTGGTTGTTGGTAATAAGTAATTTGTAAATGGCAACTGGAAAATGGTAATTGGAACCGGGTTGCGGTGTTCGGGGGGTAAGTATAAAGGATAGTGGGCGAAAGGTTAGAGAACCGGGGCGTGGGCGCGGCGCGGCAGGAACTGGCCGCCGCCGGGCTGGCCGTGCCAGTGGTCGCCATCCACCAGCAGGCGGCCGCGCAGCCAGACTTTCTCTGGCAGGCCGGTGAGTTGCCAGCCTTCCCACAGGTTGTAGTCAGTGCGCTGGCGGCTGTGGGCGACGCCCCAGGCGGCGGTTTTGGCCGGGTCCCAGAGCACGAGGTCAGCATCCGAGCCGGGCAGGAGGGCGCCCTTGCGGGGGTAAAGGCCAAAAATACGGGCCGGGTTTTCGCTGGTGAGGGCGACGAACTGGTTTTCGGTGATGCGGCCTTTGCCCACGCCTTCCGTCCAGAGCACGGGCAGCCGGTCGCCGATGGCAGGCAGGCCATTGGGGATTTTGGTGAAGTCGGCCGCGCCGAGTTCCTTGCCGGGGATGGCGATTGGCTGGCCTTCGTACTGGATGGCGGTCGTGCCATCGTAGAAAAAGGGGCAGTGGTCGGTGGCGACGACCTGGAGTTCGGCGGCAGCCAGGGCGACCCACAGGCGGTCGGTATCGGCCGGGGTGCGCAGGGGTGGCGAGCAAATCCACTTGGCGCCATCCGGGCGGGCGAGGCGCTCTTCGGTAAAGCACAGGTACTGGGGGCAGGTCTCGCCCATCACCGGCGCGCCGTTTTGGCGGGCCCAGGTGAGCTGGTCCGCTTCGCCAGCGGCATTCATGTGGACGATGTAAAGCGGCGCGCCGGCCTGGGCCGCGAGGGCCGCGCCGCGCAGGCTGGCCTCGACCGCGCCCCAGGCGGGACGGGTGCGGGC
>CAZEQN010000125.1:0-7499 GCA_964514335.1 uncultured Anaerolineaceae bacterium | reverse complement strand
TACACCTTGACAATTCTAAATAGAGGACTAGAATAATTGCATTGAACTTGAGTTTACTGTTGAATTCTATTAACAAACTTCCATAAATTCAAGCTCAACCTGAAGGTTTTCAAGGACCCCACCGGATGACTGCCGCCACCCAAACCCTGACTGCCAGCGCCCCTGCCCCTCTGCGTCCGCTTGACCTCACGCGCGACCTGGCCCAGGTCGCCGACCTCGTGGAGCTGTCTTTCGCCGAACGGCTGGATGCCGATGGCCGCCGTTACATCCGCCAGATGCGCCAGGCCGCTCACAACCCCGGCCTGCTCGGCCTTAGTGGCAAGGTCGCCCCGGCGTTTGGCGGCTTCGTCTGGGAACACGAAGGCCGCATCATCGGCAACCTCAACATGCTGCCGGTGGTCGCCCTTAACCAGCGCGCCACCCTGATTGCCAATGTCGCCGTGCACCCCCAGCACCGCCGCCAGGGCATTGCCCAGGCCCTCACCGAAGCCGCCCTGGAAGCCATTTCCCGTCAGGGCATACGCCAGGCCTGGCTCCAGGCCGATGCCGACAACACCGCCGCCCTCGAACTGTATGCCGGCCTCGGTTTCCGCGAACGGGCGCGCCGCACCACCTGGCACCTGCTGCATCTCGCCAACGCCGCCGCCCCGACCGATATTCAAGTCGAACCCCGCCGCCGCGCCGACTGGATCGCCCAGCGCCGCTGGCTCACCGGCCTGTACCCGCCCAGCGTGGGCTGGCACCTGCCGCTCGATTTAAAAGCCCTCGACCCCGGCCTGCGCGGCGCCCTCACCCGCCTGCTGCATGACCGCGACCTCAAACAATGGGCCGCCACCCGCGCAGACGAACTGCTGGGCGTGCTGGCCTGGCAATCCTCCCACCTCCAGGCCGACTGGCTGTGGCTGGCCGCCCCGGCCGAGCACGCCGCCGAAGCCCTGCGCGCCCTCATCCCGCATGCCCGCCGCGCCATTTCCCCCACCCGCAAGCTGGCGCTTGACCTGCCCGCCGGCCTCGAACCCGAAACCCTCGCCGAACTCGGCTTCCAACCCCACCAGACCCTGGTCTGGATGCAGTTAGACCTGTAAGATTTCCAACCCCAGAGGAGAGCAGTCATGTATGGCACCGTTGTTGTAGAAAATCTCACCAAAACCTATTACACCAAGCAGCGCAAAGGCCTGTTTAAGTCCGAACCGCGCAACGTGGAGGCCCTCAAAGGCGTTTCGCTGGATGTTAAGGAAGGCGAAATCTTCGGCCTGCTCGGCCCCAATGGGGCGGGCAAAACCACCCTCATCAAAATTCTAAGCACTCTGCTGCTCCCCACCAGTGGCAGCGCCCGTCTCAACGGCTACGATGTCGTCACCGATGACAACGCCGTGCGCGCCACCGTCGGCTGCATGCTGATGGGCGACCGCGGCCTGTACTGGAAACTCACCGGCCGCGAGAACCTGCTCTACTTCGGCGCCCTCTACCACTACTCCCCCGCCGACCGCAAACGCCGCGCCCAGGAAGTGATTGACATGCTCGACCTCGGCGACCTCGCCGACCGCAGCGTGGAGACCTACTCCTCCGGCCAGAAGATGAAACTGGCCTTTGGCAAAGCCCTCATCAACGATGCCCCGCTGCTCATTCTGGATGAGCCCACCAACACCCTTGACGTGCCCTCCGCCAGCGAACTGCGCGCCATCGTGCGCCAGAAAAACCAGCAGGAAGGCAAGACCGTCATCTACACCACCCACATCATGGCCGAAGCCGAAACCCTGTGCGAACGGGTCGCCATCATTGACTACGGCCAGATGCTCGCCAGCGGCAAAGTCGCCGAACTGAAATCCTCCCTCGGCCGCGAGCATGTCACCCGCATCGCCGGCGTCATCCCCGCCAAAGCCGTGGAGGCGGTCAAGAAACTCCCGGCCGTCAGCCAGGCGACCCTCGGCAGCGTGGATGGCATGGCCGAACTGACCGTCATGAGCCACAACGGCACCGACACCCTCGCCCGCCTGATTGAAACCCTCGGCCAGGTTGGCGCCACCATCCAGAAGATTACCCCGCAGGATGTCACCCTCGAGGATGTCTTCATCGCCAAGACCGGCCGCACCCTGGCCGAAAACACCGCCGTGGACACCGGCGCCAAGAAATAGGCCCCTTATGAGCGCCATCACCCTCCCCAACCGCACCCCCGGCAAGCCCGGGCCGGCCGCCCTCATCAGCGCCATGTTCGCCACTGTGCGCGCCCGCCTGCTGATTGTCAGCCGCTACAAGGGCCAGCTCCTCAACGAAATCGTCACCCCCATCGTGCTGGCCGCCATGCCCATCCTGCTCGGCCGCGCCACCGCCGGCGACCGTGCCAGCGAAGTCTTCCTCGCCAATACCGGCACCGCCAACTATGTTGGCTTCATGCTCATCGGCTCGGCGGTCTTTGTCATCGTTTCCAACGCCTTCTGGCATGTCGCCAACTGGCTGCGCTGGGAGATGGAAACCGGCACGCTGGAATCCATCTACCTCACCCCCACCCACCGCGTCTTTGTCGCCGCCGGCACTGGCATCTACAGCACCAGCCGCAGCACGGTCGGCGCCTTCGTCGCCTACCTCATCGGCTCGGCCATCATGGGCATCAACCCCTTTCAGGGCGACCTGCTCATCGCCTTCCTCTTCATCCTCTTCGGGCTGATTCCCCTGTTCGGCATGACCCTCCTCTACGGCGCGATGGTACTCAAGCTCAAGGAGGCCAATGCCATGCTCAACCTGATGCAATGGGTGGTCAATTTCCTGATGGGCGTGTTCTTCCCCATTACCGTCATGCCAGTTGCCGCCCAGTTTATCGCCAAGCTTTTCCCGCCCACCTGGATGACCAACGGCGTGCGCTCGGCCATGCTGGGCGTGGGCTACTTCTTCAACGAGTGGTATTTCGACCTCGCCGTGCTGTGGTTCTTCATGCTCGCCGCCCCCATGCTGGGCGTATGGGCCTTCAAAAAGGTTGAAAACAGCGTCCGCCGCAACGAAGGCGTGGGCCAGTTTTAGGAGAAACAACCATGACCGCCATTACCCCCACCACCCCCAAAGCCACGCCCGCCCAGGTCTTCTCCACCTTCTGGGCCATGGTACGCAAGGAACTCACCGTGCTCTCGCGCTACCCGGTCGATTTCATTGCTTCCTTCTTCCAGCTCTTCATCATCGTCGCCATCTTCACCCTCGCCGGCCTGACCTTCAGCGAAACCGGCAGCGCCACGGAAGGCACCTCCGGCGTGGTCGTCTACGGCTTCATCATGTTCATGTTCGTCAGCGACACCCTGTGGACGATTGGCTTCAACGTCCGCCATGAACAGGTACAGGGCACCCTGGAACAGCTCTATTTGAGCCCGGCCAGCAAGTTCGCCAGCCTCATCGCCCGCGTCACCCACCTGCTCATCTGGACCAGCCTGCTCTCGCTGATGAGCGCCCTCATTATGAAGGCCATGCTCGGCAGCCTGCCGGTCTACAACCTCGGCCGCGCCCTCTTCTTCCTGGTCTTCATCCTGCTCGGCACCTTTGGCATCGGTTTTGCCTTCGCCGCCCTCACCCTGCGCGTCAAGGAAACCGCCAACTCGCTCGCCAACCTGTTCCAGTTCGCCTTCATGATTCTCGGCGCCTGCTTCTTCCCCTTCGGCGCCCTGCCGGAATGGATGCAGTCCATCTCGCGCCTGCTGCCCCCCGCCCACGGCGTGGACCTCTTCCGCTCCACCCTGATGAACTACCCGCCCGGCTTCCCCGAACTGGCCTCCGTGCAAACCGAAACCACGGTCGTCATCGCCTTTGGCCTCATCATGCCGGTCCTCGGCTACTGGCTCTTCCGCCGCGCCGAGCGCTATGCTCGCGAAAAAGGCAGTCTGGGTGAGTTCTAACCACCCATTTCAACAAACGGGGTGCGCGGCAATCCGCGCGCCCCGTTTGTCATACTGAACGAAGTGAAGCATCCCGACCCTGCCCACTTTAGAATCGCTTTGCAGGCAGTAGAACCAGCCCAGCGCGACACCGCGCGGTAAAATTCCCCCATGCCCAATCCCTCTGACTCCACTCTCAAAAAGCTGCTCACCAACGCCCGCGTCATCGCCGTCGTCGGCCATTCCGATAACCCCGCCCGTACCTCCTACCAGATAGCCGACTACCTGCGCGAGGCTGGTTACACCGTCTACCCCGTCAACCCGGCCGTCACGGAAATTGACGGCCAGCCCAGTTACCCGGACCTCGCCGCCGTCCCCGAACCGATTGACATCGTCAACGTCTTTCGCCGCAGCGAGCATCTGGCGGGCGTGGTGGCCGAAGCCCTCGCCGCCGGCACGCCGGCCATCTGGGCCCAACTCGGCGTGGCGGATGAAGCCGCCGCCCAGACTGCCCGCGCCGCTGGCGCCGCCATCATCATGGATGCCTGCATCAAAGTCGAACACCGCCGCCTTGGCATCCCACCCCGCTAACCGCAAATGAAAAGCAGCCGCCGCACCTACGCCAACCTGCTGGGAGAATACTTTCGTCCGCTGTGGCGGCGCGCCGTTGTCCTGTTATTCCTCCTGCTCGCCGGTATCGCCCTCCAGCTTTACAACCCCATTCTGCTAAGTTCCTTCATTGATGAAGCCATTGCCAGCGCCCCGCTTGAGCGCCTGCTGACCCTCGCCGGCTGGTTCCTTGGCCTCGCCTTCCTGCGCCAGTTGGGCAGCGTGGCCGAAGCCGCTCTGGCGGCCGACATCGGCCTGCGCGCCACCAACCGCCTGCGCGCCGACCTCGTGCGCCACTGCCTCAATCTGGACCTCGCTTTTCACAATGCCCGCACCCCCGGCGAGATGATTGAACGCATTGATGGTGACGTGGAACGGCTCAACAACTTCTTCGCCCGCTTTATTATTGACCTGCTCGGCAATGCCCTGCTGCTGCTGGGGGTGCTGGTGCTGGTTTGGAACATTCACTGGCAACTGGGGCTCACGCTCGTGGGCTTCACCTTTGCCACGTTGCTGCTCCTCAACCGCCTGCGGGACATTGGCGTGCCGCTTTTCAAGAAAGCCCGCCAGGCAGACGCCGAACTGTATGGCTTCATTGAAGAACGGCTGGCCGGCACCGAAGACATCCGCGCCAATGGCGCCGTGGCCTACACCATGCGCCGCCTGCTGGAATACTCGCGCCGCATGTACCGCGCCAACATCACCGCCGATATCGTTTCCGTCAGCGTCTTTGGCATCACCCGCGTCCTCTTTCTCTCCGGCACCGGCGTCGCCCTCGGCCTGGGCGCGCTGCTCTATCTGGATGGCCTGCTCACCATCGGCGCCGTGTACCTTGCCTACCGCTATACTGAAATCCTGCTGCAACCCATCGAAGTCATCAACCGCCAGATTCAAGACCTTCAGCAGGCCGGCGCCGCCGTCGTGCGAATTCAGGAACTGCTCAACCGCCCCTCCCGCATTCAGGACACCGGCGCAACTCCCCTGCCGGCCGCCGGGCCGCTGCCGATTCAGTTTGAAGGCATCACCTTCGGCTACATAGACGAAGACAACGCCACTGGCGCGCCGCTGGAACTGGTGCTGCGCGGCCTGTCTTTTACCCTGCCGGCCGGCTCGGTCACCGGTCTGCTTGGTCGCACCGGCTCCGGCAAAACCACCTTGAGCCGCATGGTCTTTCGCGCCTATGACCCCACCCAGGGCGCGGTGCGCCTCGGCGGGCAGGACCTGCGCACCGTGCCTCTCGCCGAAGTGCGCCGCGCCGTGGCCGTCGTCACCCAGGAAATTCAGCTCTTTCACGCCCCCCTGCGCGACAACCTCACCCTCTTTGACCCGGCCGTGCCGGACGAAAAAATTGTGCAGGTTATCCGCGACCTCGGCCTCGGCGATTGGCTGGACAGCCTGCCCAGCGGGCTGGATACCGTCCTGCAACCCGGCGGGGGCGGCCTTTCGGCCGGTCAGGCCCAGTTGCTCGCCCTGGTGCGCGTCTTCCTCTCTGACCCGCAGGTCGTCGTGCTGGATGAAGCTTCCTCCCGCCTCGACCCCGCCACTGAACACCTGCTGGAACAGGCCATCACCCGCCTGCTGGCCGGCCGCACCGCCATCATCATCGCCCACCGCCTCGGCACCATTGAGCGCGTCGACAATGTCATGATTCTTGAGCGCGGCGAAATTCAGGAATTCGGCCCGCGCGCAACCCTGGCCGCTGACCCCTCTTCCCGTTTTGCGCAACTCCTCGCCACCGGTCTGGAAGAAGCCCTCGTATGACTGCCCCCCCGCCCGCACCCGCGTGGCCGGTCTGGCGCTACATCCTTGAACTGGCACGCTACAAGCCCTGGCTCTATCTGGTCTCCGGCCTGCTCAATGGCGTCCTCTTCTATGCCCTCCCGCTGCTCCCAGCCCTCCTCGTCCGCCGCCTGTTGGATTCCCTCACCAGCAGCGCCCCCGCCGACCTGAACATCTGGGGCCTGGTAGCGCTCCTCATCAGCATCTGGCTGGTACGCCACAGCTTCTTTGTAGTGGCAGTCGCATCAGATTTCAGCCTGCGCTACACCCTGGCCACCCTGCTGCGCCGCAACCTGCTGGCGCATGTCCTGCAACAACCCGGCGCACGCGCCCTGCCGCACTCACCCGGTGAGGCCATCAGCCGCTTCCGCGATGATGTACAGGATATCCCCGGCTTCATTGCCTGGACGTTTGACCCACTCGGTCAGGCGATAGTCATGGTCGCGGGCCTTGCATCCCTTGCCAGCATTGACCCCTTCATTACATTTGCGGTTGTCATCCCTATTCTCATCACGCTGGTCATTGTTAACAACGCCAGCAAACGCATCCAGCGCTACCATCAGGCCGCCCAGGAGGCCATTGGCGGCGTGACAGATTTCCTCGCCGAAACCTTTGGCGCAGTCATGGCCATTCAGATTGCCAACGCCCAGGAACATGTCAGCCGTCAATTTGAAGTGCGCAATGAAACCCGCCGCAAGGCGACCCTCGCCAACCTGCTTTTCAACCAGGCCATTCAAACCTTCACCTTCAACTCGGCCAACTTTGGCACCGGCATTCTGTTGCTCGTGGCTGCCCGTTCCATGCAGGGCGGCGCATCCACCTTCACCGTAGGCGATTTTTCGCTCTTCGTTTCCTATCTCGGCTGGCTGACCATCGTCACCTCCATGTTCGGCTCCTATCTGGTGTTCTACCGCCAGACGGGTGTCTCGGTTAAACGCCTGCTGGAACTAATCGCCAGCGGGCCGCCCCAGAAACTGGTGGAATATCACCCCATCCGTTTCAGCGGCCCACTGCCCGACTTGCCGGCCATTGCGCCCATCACCCAACCGCTGGAGGAATTGGCCGTCCGGGGCCTGTCTTACACCTACCCGGGCAGCCAAAACGGCATCCAGGCGATTGATTTCACCATCCCCAAAGGCTCGTTCACCGTCATCACCGGCCGCATCGGCTCCGGCAAAAGCACCCTGCTACGCACCCTGCTTGGCCTGCTGCCCAGAGACTCCGGCGAAATCCTCTGGAACGGCCAGCCCATCCCGG
>CAZEQN010000124.1:0-7536 GCA_964514335.1 uncultured Anaerolineaceae bacterium | reverse complement strand
GTTGACCATCACCGGCTTGGCCCAGCCAAACCCGGCCACAAACAGCATCAGCGTACCGAGCGGGTCAAGGTGCTTGAGCGGGTTGAGCGTCAGCCGCCCCTGCAGGCGCGGCGTATCGTCACCGAAATAGTCGGCGGTCCAGGCATGGGCGAACTCGTGCACGGTGAAGGCCACAACCAGCACGAACACCAGCGAAATGACATAGGGAGGCGAGAAATCCAGCATGCGGGTGAGTATAACATGCGCATGATATAATGCCGCGCGCTCGCCAGAAATGGCAATGCCAACAGAAAACCAGATTACTTCGCCCTTCGGGCTCGTAATGACAACCTCATCCGCAGCCCGAATTACCGCTTACCAGTTACCAATTACTCGCCCCCACCCCCATGCTCCCTGAACTGCACCTCAACGACACCGTGCGCCTGCGCAAGGCCCACCCCTGCGGCAGCACCGACTGGCGCATCGTACGTCTGGGCGCGGATATCGGGCTGGAGTGCCTCGGCTGTGGGCGACGGGTGCTGCTGCCGCGCCGCGACCTCGCCAAGCGCATGAAGGCCCTGCTGCCCCCGCCGGACGCCGCCGAACCAAGCGCATGAGCACCCTCTACCTCGTCGCCACGCCGATTGGCAATCTGGAAGACCTCTCGCCGCGCGCCCGCCGGATATTGAGCGAAGTACGCCTGATAGCCGTGGAAGACACCCGCCACACCGGCAAACTGCTGCACCATTTCGGCATCCAGACCGAGATGACCTCCTACTACGAACACAACGAACTGCGCAAACTGGATTTCATCCTGCGCAAATTGGACGAAGGCGATGTCGCTCTGGTTTCGGATGCTGGAACGCCGGCCCTCAACGACCCCGGCTACCTGCTGGTACGCGCCGCCCTCGAAGCCGGCCATCACGTCAGCCCCATCCCCGGCCCCAGCGCCCCGATTGCGGCCCTGACCGCCTCCGGCTTGCCCACCGACCGCTTCCTCTACCTCGGCTACCTGCCGCGCAAAACCAACGACCGCCGCAAAGCGATTGAGGAAGTCGCCGAACTGCCCTACACCCTCATCTGGTTTGAGACTCCCCACCGCATGGAGGAAGCCCTGGCGGACTTGCAGGCCGTACTGGGCGACCGCCAGATTGCGGTGGCGGGCGAGCTGACCAAGATGTATGAGGAAATCACGCGTTGCACGCTGGCCGAAGCGCGCCAGATTTTCAAGGACAAACCGGCCCGCGGCGAGTACACCCTGGTAGTGGCCGGGCACTCTGGCGAACGCCGCACCTGGGACGAAGCCGAAATCCGGCAGGCGGCGAAAGCGGCCCTGGCGGGTGGAGAAGCCCCGGCCGGGCTGGCCAAACGGCTGGCGGCTGAATCCGGTTGGCCGCGCCGGGATGTCTATGCCCTGATTACCGACATTCAAAAGGGCGCGCCATGAAACGCGTGGACAAGGTGGTGGCCTACATCACCCGCGGCCCGCGGCTGCTGGTGTTTCACACGCCCGATGCGCCCGTAGCGGGCATTCAGGTGCCAGCC
This sequence comes from uncultured Anaerolineaceae bacterium, assembly GCA_964514335.1. Taxonomy (GTDB): domain Bacteria; phylum Chloroflexota; class Anaerolineae; order Anaerolineales; family UBA11579; genus SCUK01. The sequence goes on along the minus strand of CAZEQN010000124.1, from coordinate 6,012 downwards.
GGCACGCTGGAAGCCGGCGAAGACCCGGCCGCCGGGGCCTTGCGTGAAGCCACGGAAGAAACCGGGCTGGCGTGCCTGCGGCTCGGCCGCGCCCTGGGTGAAACCGATTTTGATGTACGTCCATTTGGACGGGATGAAATCCACCACCGTTATTTCTTTCACATCCAATGCACCGCTGAAACGCCCGAAACCTGGCAACACACCGACCCAGCGCCCTCGCTGCCGGGGCCGGTCTATCCGTTTCACTTCTACTGGGCAGAGATGCCCGCGGCGGTACCGGAACTGATTGGCGAATTTGGCGCCTGTTTGCCCGCCCTGTATCATCATCTCGATATTAAGGAACCCGCATGAACTTAAACGACCTTGACCACCTGCGTCAGTTGGATAAAGAGGATATGCTCGGCCATACCGACGGCCTGCCGGAGCAACTGGAAGCGGCCTACGCCCTCGGCCACAGCCTGCCGCTGCCGCAATGGAACGGCCTGCGCCAGATCGTGGTGGCGGGCATGGGCGGCTCGGCGATTGGCGCCGACCTGCTGGCGGCCTACGCCGCCCCGCTGGGCAGCCTGCCAATCCTCACCCACCGCGACTACGACCTGCCGGCCTGGGCCGCGGGCGAAGAGACGCTGGTCATCTGCTCCTCGCACTCCGGCAACACCGAAGAAACCCTGACGGCTTTTGCGGCGGCCAGAGCACGCGGCTGCCGCATCCTGGCGGTGTGCACCGGCGGCGATCTGGCCGCACAGGCCGGGGCGGCGGGCGTGCCGGTCTGGCAGTTTGAGTATCCTTCGCAGCCGCGGGCCGCGGTGGGCTACTCGTTTGGCCTGCTGCTGGCGGCCGCCGCCCGGCTGGGCGCGCTGCCCGACCCGGCCGCCGACCTCGCCGCTGCCTTAGAGGCTATGCGCAGTCAGCGCGAGCAAATCAACGCCAGCGTGCCGGACATCCGCAACTCCGCCAAGCGCATGGCCGGGCAATTCTATGGCCGCTGGATAACAGTCTTCGGTAGCGGCTTCCTCGCCCCGGTCGCCCGCCGCTGGAAAGCCCAGATTAACGAACACGCCAAAGCCCAGGCCGCCTTTGAGGAACTGCCGGAGGCCTGCCACAACACCCTGCAGGGCGTGGAAGAGCCGCGCAAACAGTACGACCACAGCATGTACATCTGGCTGCGCTCGCCGCTCAACCACCCCCGCAACCTGCTGCGCGACGAGTACACTCGGGTGGGGATGATGGTGCAGGGCATCAATACCGACTTTGTGATGGCCTCTGGGGATGGCCGACTGGCCCACATGTGGAGCCTGATTCAGTACGGGGATTACACCGCTGCCTACCTCGCCATCGCCTACGGCCTCGACCCGACCCCCGTGCCGATGCTGGTGGAGTTGAAAGAGAAGATGAAGGGCAGTGAGGGTTAATTCGTTAATCGTGAGTAGAGAGTAGTGATTCGCGATTCGATTTGAGGGGGGATTAGCAACAGAAAGTAACCTGCCCGGCGATTGTAGGGGCGCAGCATGCTGCGCCCCTACCCAAAACAAAAACGCCTGCCGGGTTTCCGGCAGAAGTAAGGGCGGGTTTGAAACCCGCCCCTACCCCGAATACAGACATCATGAAGTTTTGCGATGTACCAAAACAAAAACGCCCGCCAGTTTCCCGGCGGGCGTTGTACGCCTTACACCACTCTCAATTACCAATTACCAGTTACCAGTTACTTATTACTCGTTACCACTTACTTCTTCGTAGCCGCTTTGCGCTTGGGCTTGGGGGCTTCGGCGGCGGCGGTATCTACGGCGGCTGTGGCGGTCGTGCCGGCCTGCCGCCCACTGGCCATGCCCGCCGGGCGGGCGCTCTCGGCCTGCGGCTCTTCGGGTACCACCAGCCACATCACGAAATACACCAGCGCCCCGCTGCCGCCCAGCAAAATCGTGCTGAACACGAAAATCAGGCGCACGATGGTCGGGTCGAGGCCGAGGAACTCGCCCAGCCCGGCCGACACCCCGGCAATCATCCGGTTGGTGCGTGAGCGGTACAACCACTTAACTTCTGCTTGTGTCATTGCATTACTCCTTGGGTTGGTTTTCACTTCATAATACGCACCCCGCCCGCCAAAGTTGCAGGTTTACAATTCCGCAAGCCTTCAAATCTGGCGAAGTAATGTACAATCGCTGTGTATCCCGGGAGAGAGACTCTGTGAAATCCATTGCGCGCTTGCTCGACCTCCAGCCCCAGGAACGCCCGCTGGTATTCCTGCTGATTGCATTATCTTTCTGTTTCGGGGTCGCCAACAACTTCATCGAAACCGCGGCCTTCACCCTCTTTCTGGAAGCCTACCCGCCCGGCGACCTGCCCTACACCCAGATTCTCACCGCCTTCGTCATCTCGGCTCTCGCCACGTTCTACCTGCGGCTGGAGGCGCGGCTCTCGTTTGCGCGGCTGCTCACCCTGAACGTCATCGCCCTGGCGGCGGTGGCGCTGGCGGTGCGGCTGGGCCTGTTCACCAGCGCCGCCCCGGCAGTGGCCTTCCTGCTGCCGCTGCACTTCCAGATTCAGGTCAACTTCGTTAACCTCGTGTTCTGGCCGCTGGCCGGGCGGCTGTTCACCGTGCAGCAGGGCAAGCGCCTGTTCGGGCTGGCGAACTCCGGGCTGTGGATTGGCATCATCCTCACCGGCTTCGGGATGCCCTTCATCGTGCGGCTGGTCGGCACGCAGAACCTGCTCTGGCTGGGGGCCGCCGCCATGGCTGCCAGCCTGTTGTTCCTGCGCCAGATCCTCGCCCGCCACGGGGAGGGCTTCCAGCAGGCGCCCGCCCCGCCCGCGCCCGGCCGTAAAGCGCGCGCCCCGCTCGCCAACCGCCGCTACATCCTGCTCATCTTCGGGCTGGTCAGCGTGTGGTGGGTGACTTTCTTTGCCATCAATCTGCTATTTTATGAACGCGTCTACGCCCAATTCCCGGATGGCGCCGCCATTGCCGGGTTCCTCGGCCAGTACCTGGCCGGGCTGGGGGTGTTCACCTGGCTGGTCAATACCTTCCTCGCATCCCGCTTCCTCGGCCGCTTTGGCGAGCGCGCCACCCTGCTATTGCTACCGGGCTTGCTGCTGGCGGTGGCGCTGGCCGGGTTGCTGGCAGGTGGGCTGGGGGCGCCATTAACCCTCGTCTTCATCCTGACCGTCATCCTCAAAGTGCTCAACCTCGGCCTGGGCTTCTCGATTGACCGCACCGGCCTGACGATTCTCTACCAGCCGCTGCCCGGCCCGGTACGCACCCGCACCCAGGCCCTCGCCGAAGGCGTGGTGCAATCGGTGGCGGTGGGCGCGTCCGGCCTGCTGCTGCTGGCGCTCGACCGCTTCTTCCGGCTGGACTATCGCGGCCTGTACGCCCTCATCGCCGTGCTGGCCCTGGTCTGGACGCTGATTGCGCTGGCCCTTGGCCGCCAGTACGCCGGGATGCTGGTGCAGGCGCTCCAGAAACGTTTCTTTGGCCGCCGCGCCGCAGACCTCCTCACGCCGGATGCGGTGGCGCAACTGACCGCCGCCCTGCACAACCCCAACCCGGCCGCGGCCCTGTATGCCCTGAACATGCTGGAAACGCACGAAACCCCTGACCTCGATTCAGCCCTGCTGGGCCTGCTGAACCACCCCGCCCCCGAAGTACAGGTGGAAGCGCTGGCGCGCATTGCCGCCCGCCGCCTGACCGCCGCCCTGCCGCAGGTGCAAACCCTGGCCGACTCCAGCGCCGCGCCCGCGGTGCGCGGCCGCGCCCTGCAGGTGGTGGCGGCCCTCGGCGATGTGCAACAGGTGATGAACCTCAAAGGCTATCTGGAGGCCGCCGAGCCGGACGTGGTGCGGGCGGCGCTCATCGGCCTGCTGAACAACGACAAAGAACTCTCCTTGAGCATGGCCCTCAAAACGCTGGACCGGCTGGCCGCCAGCCCCGACCCCGCCCAGCGCATCCTGCTGGCGGAAGTGCTGGAAACGGTCGGCGAGCCACGCTACGGGGCGCACCTGGCGAAAATCCTGGACAGCCCGGAACGCGCCGTCCAGCGCGCCGCCCTGTTTGCCGCCCGCCGCGTGCCCTTCCCCAGCGTGTGGCAGAAAGCGATTGCTTCCCTGCGCAACCCGGCCCTGGCCGACCCAGCCCTGGCGGCCCTGGCGGGCATCCCACCCGGGGCGGAAGGCGTACTGGTGGAGGCCTTTGAAGCGGCGATTGCCGCCGAAGACTGGCCGCAGGCCGCCCAACTGGCCCGCGCCCTCGGCCGCGCCCACAGCCCGCAAACGCTGGCGGCGCTTGTAACCCACCTGGACCACCCCCACCGCCGTCTGCGCGCCGCGAGCCTCAAAGCCCTCACCCGCCGCGGCTGGCAGGCGCCGCCCGCTGAACGCAGCCGCGTGCTGGCGGTTATCCGCCGCGAATTAAACGAATGGGCCTGGTGCCTGGCCGGGCAGGTGGAGACCGCCAGAACGCCGGAGAGCGCCCTGCTGGCCTCCACGCTGGAAATCGAAGGGCGCTACGCGTTGCGCGCCGCCTTCCTGGCGCTGGCGCTGGCCTACCCCGCCGAGCCGGTTTTGCAGGCGCGGGCCGTGGCCCGTAATCCGCTGGCCGGAGAGAGCCAGCGCGCCTACGCCCTGGAACTGCTGGAAATCACCCTCACCACGGAACACCGCGGCTGGTTCAGCCCGGTCTTCACCGCTGAAACGCCGGCCGCCAGGCTGGCCGCCCTGGGGCGGGCCTTCCCGCAGACCGAGCGCATCATGCAGGCCTGGTTGCTGGAAATTCTGGAACGCCCGGTGGGCGAGGTCAGCCCGTGGCTGCGGGCCGTGACCCTGCACACCGCCGCCCGCCTGAAACTGGCCGCCCTGCAACACCCGGCCGTGGCCGCCGCCAGCCACCACTCGCCGTTTGTGCGCGAGGCCGCCGCCGAGTTGCTGCTGGCGCTGGACAACAAGGAAAACCGCCCGCTGCTCAAAACCCTGGCCGCCGATGCCGACCGGCGCGTGCAGGCCGCCGCACAGCGCGGCGGCAAAACGAAAGGAAAATTCGCCATGCTCTCGACGATTGAACGCGTGCTGCTGCTTAAATCCACCCCGACGTTCAGCGATACGCCGGATGAAATCCTGGCCGAGCTGGCCGGGCTGTTACAGGAAGTGGAGATTGGCGCGGGCGACCCGCTCTTCCAGAAGGACGACCCCGGCGACTGTATGTTCATCCTCGCCAGCGGCCGCCTACGGGTGCATGATGGCCGCACGCTGATTAACACCCTCGGCCCCGGCGAAGTGGTGGGCGAGATGGCGATGCTGGACTCCGAGCCGCGCTCGGCTTCGGTGACGGCCGAGGAGGATTCGCTCTTGTTGCGGCTGGACCAGGAGCCGTTCTATGACCTGATGGATGAGCGCATTGAGGTGGTGCGCGGCATCATCGGGGTGCTGTCTGGCCGCCTGCGCAACGCGGTGGGGATGATGCACGACCTGCGCGCCCAGTATGGCGATACGACCGTGCTAAGGAAGTAAAAAACAAAGTTGCAAATGGCAAGTTGCAGAAAGACGCTGGGGGAGCGTAGAAAGTTTTTGTCATTCCGCTTGCCCTGAGCCTGCCGAAGGGAGCGCAAGAGTTGGCGCAGCCAACTCCGGAATCCCGACCCGCTTGGCTCAAAAGGCTGCAGGATGGAAGAGAGAATCAATCCCTTCATTCCTTATCACCACCCAGCCACACTCTATTGCTTGCTCGGTTGGGATGCTTCGCTACGTTCTACATGGCAGATGAATTGTCATTCCGAGCGTCAGCGAGGAATCCCGACCCGCTTGGCTCAAAGGGCTGCAGGATGGAAGAGAGAAACAATCTCTGCATCCCATATCTCCAACCAGCCTCACTCTAGTCTTACTGGGCTGGGATGCTTCGCTACGCTCAGCATGACAAACTAATGTAGCTATCGTTAAGCAGAAGAGTTTTCTTACTCTTCACACCATCCCGTGCTCAAATCCTCAAACTTCGGATTGAGCGTTTCCACCAACTCTAACTTCCTT
>CAZEQN010000123.1:2303-7680 GCA_964514335.1 uncultured Anaerolineaceae bacterium | reverse complement strand
CCCGGTTCATCACCGGCGAGACGTTGTAGCCCGCCCGGAGGAGTTTTTCGCGAAAGGCCAGTTGGGTGTCTTCATCCGGCACGCTGAAGGCCACATGGTGGGTTTGCCCCGCCCCGTGGCGGGCGCGCGGCTCGCTGGCCGGGTTGCGCTCAAAATAGGTAATCAACGTACCCGGCGCGCCGTCGCCCACGCCCCAATACCAGTGGGCCGAGTCCGGGTCATCGAAGTTGTCGGTCATCTTAATCCGCCGCAGGCCGAGCAGCTCGCGGTAAAACGCATCTGTGGCGTGGATGTCTGACCCGATGGCGGTGACATGGTGCATGCCCTGCAATAGCGCCATACCGGCGTCAATCACATCCACCGGTTCCGGCCAGGTCTGGCTCGCAATGGCGGCCTCATCCCGGTTGCGGATGACCATCTCCGGCGGCGGCGGGCGGTGTTCCGTGCCCAGCGTTTCGGCCGGTTCATCGCGCGTAAAGCCCGGCCCATCGGTGGCGATTTCCAGAATCAGCCCGTCCGGGTCCTGAAAATAGATGCTGGTGAAGTAGTGGCGGTCCAGCGGGCCGGTGACTTTGAGGCCCAGGTCGGTCAGGCGGCGTTTCCAGCGCAGCAGGCCATCGCGATCGGCCACCCGCAGGGCGAGGTGGTGCGTGCCGCCAATGCCGCGCACCCCCGGCCGGGCGGTGGGCCACTCAAAGAACGTGATGGCCGTGCCGGGGCTGCCGGTTTCATCGCCAAAATAGAGATGATACGTTCCCGGGTCATCAAAATTCACGGTCTTCTTGGTGAAGCGCTGCCCCAGCACAGTGCAGTAAAAGTCAATCGTACGCTGGGCGTCGTTACAGCCAATTGTGATGTGGTGCAAGCCGGTAATGTGGGTCATTGTGTTACTCCTTCCATTCTCGTTCTACCAATATATATTGTCTCTTCGGATATCAACCCTCGCCGCCATCCTGTAATTTCAAATTACCAGTTACCAATTACCCGTTACTCATTACCGCCCTTCCAATCTTTCCAGCACAATCCGCTGCAAATCGGCCTGAATGTCCTCCGGGGCACGGTTGGCATCCACCACCGCCCAGCGCGCCGGCTCGGCGGCGGCGAGGGCATGATACCCGGCGCGCACCCGCTGGTGAAACTCCAACTGGTAGGCATCCATGCGGTTCCACTGGCCGCTGTCGCTGGCACGCCGCCGCAAGCCGGCCTCGGCCTCGATATCCAGCAGCAGGGTCAGGTCAGGCGTGAGGCCGCCGGTGGCAAAGCCCACAATCCGTCGCAGGGTGTCCAGGTCGGTCTGGTGGCCGTAGCCCTGATAGGCCAGCGTGGAATCGGCGTAGCGGTCACACAGCACCACCCTGCCTGCCGCCAGCGCCGGGCGGATGACTTCATTCACCAGTTGCGCCCGTGAAGCCTGAAAGAGCAGGATTTCGGTGGTGGGGTGCATTTCACCCTTGTGCTTGAGGTCCATGATAACCTGGCGCACTTCGTCACCAATCGGCGTGCCGCCCGGCTCGCGTGTCACCAGCAGGTCATAGCCGGCGGCGCGCAGGGCGTCTGCCAATGGCGGTATCTGGCTGGTTTTGCCGCTGCCGTCCGGGCCTTCCAGGGTGATGAACATACCGCAAGTGTACCGCCAGAATGGGAAACAAAAAAGGCGGCCGGAAATTTCCGGCCGCCTTTGGCGATTCTTTATTCCCTGAAAATCCGCACCCTTCTATTCGGCTCCTTGCCGTAGGAGTGCGAGACCAGTTTGGCATCCTGCGCCATCTCATGCTGGATGCGCCGCACATACGAAGAAGCCGGCGGCAATTCCACCCAGCGCTCGCCGTTCAATACGGCGTTAATCGCCTGGCGGGTTTGCTGCAACAGGTCTTCTTCATCCTCGCCGCCGTTCTGGCTCCACCCGCCGATGTCAAACAAGCCGCCCAGAAAACGCTCCATCTGGTTCACCGTGTTGGCGCGCAGCACATAGACCGGCATGCCACGGTGCTCGGCATCCACCACGGTGCGCTGGCGTTTGCGGTAATGCGAGCGCAGCGTCACCAGCACATCCGCTTCGCTGACATCATGCGCCACAAACACCGGCACGCCGAGGTGCTTGGCGGCGTTCTCGAGCCGGTTGCGCGCCACCCCAAACGGGTACACCCGCAGCGGTTGCTGTTTGCTGTGGCGCGCCGGGCCGCTGGCTTCGGCTTCCGGCTCGGCATAGATGGAAAGCGGCGCGGCGCTGCTGGTGCTGTGCCCATTGCCATTGCGTAGCGCGGCGCGCCCGCCATCGGCCGGGGTGCTGCGGTTGCGCAGCGGCCCCTGATTGCCCAGCGAAGACTGGCGCGCCGCCCGGTTGGCCGGGGGCGCGGCCGCCTTCTGGATGTCAATGCTGCCATCCTCGCGGCGGGTGCGGATTTCCGGCGGCAGCGGATAGCCGCGCAGCAGTGAATCGACCGCGCTACCGACGTCGGTATGCACGGCCAGCGAGTCACGCGTCTGGATTTCAATCAGCACGTCAAAGGTCGGCGGCGAGCGCCGTTCCAGCACCGTCTTCTGCGTGCCGCGCCGGCGCGCTTCTTCATCCGAAAGCGTCACCGACTCAATCCCGCCAATCAGGTCCGAGAGAGTCGGGTTGAGCATGATGTTCTCGAGGCTGTTGCCGTGCGCCGTGCCAATCAGTTGCACGCCGCGCTCGGCAATCGTGCGCGCCGCCGCCGCTTCCAGCTCCCGGCCGATTTCATCAATCACGATGACTTCGGGGTTATGGTTCTCCACCGCTTCAATCATGACCTCGTGCTGCAAAGTCGGCAACGCCACCTGCATGCGCCGGGCGCGGCCCACCGCCGGGTGCGGCACATCGCCATCCCCGCCGATTTCGTTGGAGGTATCCACAATCACCACCCGCTTCTTTTCCGCCAGTATGCGGGCGGCCTCGCGCAGCAGGGTGGTCTTGCCCACCCCCGGCCGGCCGAGCAGCAGGATGCTCTTGCCTTCGTCAATCAGGTCCTGCAGAATATCAATCGTGCCATACACCGCCCGCCCCACCCGGCAGGTCAGGCCGACGATGTCGCCGCGCCGGTTGCGGATGGCCGAGATGCGGTGCAGGGTGCGCTCCAGGCCGGCGCGGTTATCGGCATCAAAATCGCCCAGGCCTTTAACCACTACATCAATCTGCTCGCGGGTGATTTCCTGCTCGCGGATGACGGTCTCGCCGTGCACCAGGCGCGCCGTGGGAACCCGCCCCAAATCCAGGATGATTTCAAGCAGGTCGGCGGTATTGTTGGCTTTACGGACGGCGGTCGCCAAGTCAGGCGGCAGGACATCCAGCAGGGCGTCCAGGTCGTCAGTGATTTGTCGTTGAGTCATACGATTCCTCGTAGTCGCCCAGGCCCGCGCAAGCGCGGCAGGCGTGCGGGCCAGAGCCCGGGGTCAGGTTTGCGGCAGTTAGAGGGAGGTGACAGACGCAGGTGGGGTAACAATCTGCCCTATTATAGTATTTTTTGGCGCGGCGCGAGTAAAAAAGAAGAAAAGTTAATCAAACGTTTACCCGCCCCAATCAGGGTGGAAGCCGCTGCGCGGCCGGGCCTGCTGGATTGGCTCGGCCCCGCCATTGATTGCCGGCAGCGGGGCAATGGCCGGCTTGCGGATTTCCGCTGCCAGCCGCCGCACCATCACGGCCTGCGGCGGCCCGGCTTCGGCCCCCAGCCCGGCCAGCGCATCCCCCAGCCAGGCGGTGTACGAGCGCAGGCAGACATACACCGGCCGATTGGGGCGCGGCTGCAAGGCCGCCAGTAAACCCGCCAGGCAGGCATCTGTCTCTTCCATTTCGGGGTGGATGAAGGGCTGCACCCACCAGCCGCGCGGGCCGCGCTGCACATCCGCATAGGCCATCAGCGCCCCCTGCTGGCGCAGGGCCAGGCCCCGCGGCCGGGCGTGCTGGCCGGGCTCCACCTGTTGCACCAGGGCCGGCACCAGCAGGTTGTACAGACGCTGGATGTCAAACTCGTCCACGCTGGCGGCCGCCGCCCAGAGGTGGTTGCTGGCCGCCGCCGGGGCCGTCGCCACCCGCCAGATGCGCTGGCGCGAATAGATGCTGAAAGCCGCCTGCCGCAGGGCCTCAAAAGTGCGCGTCTTTTCATCCACTTCAGCCACCACGCTCTGCGCCCCGCGCCCGCCCACCCGCCGCAGCAGGTGCTCAATCAGCGGGGCGAATTCGGGGGCGTCCAGCCCGCTATCCGGGGCGATAAACGTAAAGCGCGCAAAGGCCGCCCCGGCGCTGTGGGAGACCTGCGCAATCAGCGGCTCGGCGGTGTCCGTATTCGGTTCGGCAATCGAGGTGAACACCCCGCTGGCGTGCGCCAGGGGCGAAAGCGCCGCCCCGGCCGGCACCAGGCCGCGCCCCCAGGTGAGGGTCGGGCTGCTATCCAGAAACAGGCCGCGCCGCCGGTAGCGGTGCAGCACGGCTAAATCCTGAATTTCAAAGGGGCGTATCATGGGGATTAAGTCAATCGGTGAACCGTCAATGCGGGCCGAGGAAACCCGCGCCTGGCTGTGTACCCCTTATAACACACAACCCCGCCGGGGGAGGCGGGGCGGGTTTAATAAACATAGGCCATGCAAAGTTGGTCCTCTACGAATCCACCAGCGTCAGAAAATACTGGTGAAAACGGTCATCCTGATTCAGTTCGGGGTGAAACGAGGTCGCCAGCAGTTTGCCCTGCTGGGCGGCCACAATCGTGCCATCCTCCAGCGTCGCCAGAGTTTCGGCCTCCGGCGCATCCACCGACTCAATCAGCGGGGCGCGGATAAACACGGCATAGAACGGTGGGTTTTCCTTGCTCACGCGTGCCAGCGCCGGAATGTCCAGCCCGACCTCAAAAGAATCGACCTGCCGACCAAAAGCATTGCGCTGCACGGTGATGTCCATCAGCCCCAGCAGCGGCTGGTCGCGCTGCGCATCCTTGGAGAGGAAAATGGCCCCGGCGCACGTGCCCCAGATGGGCTTCTGCTGGCCAAAGGCCCGCAGCGGCTCGATCAGGTCATAGGCCACTGCCAGCTTGCCAATCGTGGTTGATTCGCCGCCGGGGATGATGAGACCATCCACCGCCGCCAGCTCGCCCGGCAACCGGATTTCTACGGCTTCCACGCCCAGCCGCCGCAAGACCGTCAGGTGCTCGGCAAAGTCGCCCTGTAACGCCAATACGCCGATTTTCATCGCGGTGACAGACCGTTGTTTATCTTTAATGAGAAGCAATCGCAGGTCATTCTATTGCAGGGACATGCGTCAGGAATTCTTTCCAGTCGGCTGGTCGGAAAAATGAACATGGCCGGGATTCCTCGCTTTGCTCGGAATGACAAGAAGGTGGCTTGAGTAACCACAATGAGTTAC
>CAZEQN010000123.1:0-2293 GCA_964514335.1 uncultured Anaerolineaceae bacterium | reverse complement strand
ACCAATTACCAGTTACTCTTTACCCATCACTCGTAACTCGTTGCCTCCCTACCACCCTCGCCCGGCGATTTTCTGCTCGTCCGGCATGTCAGAAATCTGCCGCCCGACCATCGGTTCGCCGAGGTTGCGGCTCACATCCGCCAGGATTTCCGGGTTGTTGTAGTGGGTGGTGGCCTTCACAATCGCCGCGGCCCGCTTGGCCGGGTCGCCGGACTTGAAGATGCCCGAGCCTACAAACACGCCGTCCACGCCCAACTGCATCATCAGGGCCGCATCCGCCGGGGTCGCCAGACCGCCCGCCGCAAAGTTCACCACCGGCAGGCGGCCGAGTTCCTTGGTTTCCTTCACCAGCGCATACGGAGCCTGAATGTCTTTGGCGTACGCCATCAGTTCTTCATCCGGCATGTTCTGCAGGGTGCGGCATGCGCCCAGCACGCGGCGCGCATTCCGCACCGCTTCAACCACATCGCCGGGACCGGCTTCGCCCATGGTGCGAATCATCGCCGCGCCTTCGCCAATCCGGCGCAGGGCTTCGCCCAGGTTGCGGCAGCCGCACACAAACGGGATTTTGAAATCGTGCTTGTTGATGTGGTGGGCTTCATCGGCCGGGGTCAGCACTTCGGACTCGTCCACATAGTCCACGCCCAGAGACTCAAGAATCTGGGCTTCCACAAAGTGGCCGATGCGTACTTTGGCCATCACCGGGATGGTCACGGCCTTCATAATGTCTTCAATCAGGCCCGGGTCGCTCATGCGCGCCACGCCGCCATGGGCGCGGATATCGGCCGGGACGCGCTCCAGCGCCATCACCGCCACTGCCCCCGCTTCCTCGGCGATTTTGGCCTGCTCGGCGGTCACCACATCCATAATCACGCCGCCCTTGAGCATCTGGGCCAGCCCGGCCTTCACCTTGAAAGACGATACTTCCTTCTTACCATTTCCTGCCATTTCAACCTCCGGTTCTGCAACCTGCGAGAATATCCTCTGCAACTGCGGATTCTACCACGCCCGGCTTAAGCGGCCATGAGTGTGGCTGGCCGTTCCGGCCACGCCGCCAGACGCGCCAATTGTGGTTTAATGCTTATGCACAGGAGGAAAACCATCTATGGAAAACCGACTCGATATTGATACCGGCCTGCGTTTCTTTTTTCGTGACCCGCACTGGGGCCGCAAACTGCTCATCGGCGGGCTGCTGCAACTGACCCTCATCGGCGGTATCCCGGTGATGGGCTGGGCGCTGGAGATTCAACGGCGCGCCCTGCGCGGCGAGAACGAGCCTCTGCCGAATTGGGACGCCTGGGACAAATACATTGTGGACGGCCTGAAACTGTGGCTGGTGGGGTTCGTCTGGGGGCTGCCCTTAACGATTTTGTGGGTTGTCACTTTTTTCCCGATGATGATTTTCATGCTGGGCGCAGACACATCCAGCCCGCCTAATGAAGCCCTCTTCCTGGGAACCTCGACTCTGTTCTTCTGCGCCATGCCCTTTTTGGCCGTGCTTACCCTGATGCTCTACCTGGTCTGGCCGTTGTATTCCGGCATCCTGGCCGATACCGGCGATATCCTGCAAGCCCTCAACCCGCTGCGGATATTTCGCCTGTTGCGAGCCAGCATCTGGCAAACGGCTCTGGCCGGCCTGCTTGGCTACATGGCGATTTACGCCGCCAGCATGGTCGGGATGCTGCTGTTCTTCGTTGGCATGTTCTTCCTCGCCCCCATTGGCCTCGCCATGATGCACCACTTCTATGGGCAGGCCTACCGCATAGCCCGCGCCAAACTGCCCGCGCCTGAACCAGCCGCGACCTGACCATTATTTTTTGGTCGCGTTCAGGGCCACCGCCGCCCGCACCAGTTCCTGCAGCGCGGCTTTCTGAATTTTCTCCCCGGCCCGGATGTCTATCCCGCGCGTGGCTTTCGCCTCCAGCCCGGCATTGAACAGCCCGTGCGGGTCGGGCAGGGACGCGCCCTTAAAGAAGTTTAGTTTGACATGTTCCTTGAATACCCCGGCCGCCACCACATTGCCCTTGGTGGCCCATACCGGGGTATCCCATTTCCATTCTTCGGTCAGTTCCGGGGCGGCTTCCAGAATCAGGGCGCGCAGTTCGGCCAGCAGGCTGCCGCGCCAATCCGTCAGTCCGTCAATGTATTGCGTGATTTGTTCCGAGGGATTCATGCGCGCAACTCCAGAGTGGTGACTGATCTCATCCATTCTACTCCCTTTGGGGCCGCCCCCCCCCCCCCACACAAGCTGGCCCCCGGGGGGGGCCGCGGGGGAGAGAAAGGAGAAGACCGC
>CAZEQN010000122.1:0-7683 GCA_964514335.1 uncultured Anaerolineaceae bacterium | reverse complement strand
ATTCGAGGGCGGGGCGTGGTCGTCGTTGGGCGGCCCTGGCACCGGTCTGAATGGCGCCGTGTTAGCCTTGCTCATGGATGGCGGCACGCTGTACGCTGGCGGAGGCTTTGTGAATGCGGGCGGGGATGCGGATGCCGACCAAATCGCCAAATACGAGGGCGGGGCGTGGTCGTCGCTGGGCGGGGCCGGCACCGGATTGAGTAACTTGGTGAACGTGTTACTCATGGATGGCGGCACGCTGTATGCCGGTGGAGGCTTTCTTAATGCCGGCGGCGACCCAGATGCCGACTACATCGCCAAGTTCGAGGGCGGGGCTTGGTCCTCGCTGGGCGGGGCCGGCACCGGGCTGAATGGCACCGTCCGAGCCTTACTCATGGATGGCGGCACGCTATATGCTGGTGGATTCTTCACCAATGCGGGCGGGGATGCAGATGCCGACCATATCGCCAAATTTGAGGGCGGGGCCTGGTCCTCGCTGGACGGGGCCGGCACCGGGCTGTCTAGCGGCGTACAAGCCCTGCTCCTGGAAGGCGGCACGCTGTACGCCGGCGGGCTTTTCACCGATGCCGGCGGGGACGCAGATGCCGACCGCATCGCCAAATTTGAGGGCGGGGCGTGGTCCTCGCTGGGCGGGCCCGGCACCGGGTTGAACGACGAAGTACACGGGTTGCTCCTGGATGGCGGCACGCTGTATGCTGGCGGGTGGTTCACTAATGCCGGGGGCGACCCGGATGCCGATAACATTGCCCAGTACGGGCTGTATGAAGTAGTCGCCGAGGAACCTGCGTCGGCTGAAATCCCGGCAAATGGCTGCGCGGTATACGCAGATGGCGGCCAGTGCAAGGTCGGCGATGTGTGGGTCAATGTACCCGCCGGGGCTTTACCGGCCAATGCTGTGGGTTGTAGGGTAGTGATTGAAGAAGTCGGGGCGGCCAGCGACTATGGCTTGAGCCTGAACGAGCGTGTCTACGATGTGCGCGTGGTCTGCGAGAATGGCTCGGTGAGCGTATTCACTTCCCCCCTGACCATCTGCATTCGCCCACAGGACGGCCTGACCAGTGGCAAACAGTTATTCCATAATCATAATGGTGCGGGCTACAACGCCCTGCCCACCTCTGCCGCCCGCGCCGGGCATGTGTGCGGCACGACCTCCCAACTCTCGCTGTTTGTCATCGGCGGACAGTTCCTGCCGGATACCGGCTTCGCCCCCGGCGTGGTGACTGACCTGCCCGCCCAACCCGCCGACCGGGCCTACGCCAGTACGGAACTCACTCTGTCTATCCCGCGCCTGAATGTGCAGACCGCCATTGTCGGCGTGCCACAGGGGCCGGACGGCTGGGATGTCACCTGGCTCGGCCAGCAGGCCGGCTACCTGTACGGCACGGCCTTCCCGACCTGGGCCGGCAATACGGTCATCACTGCCCACGTCTGGGATGCCAACAATAACCCCGGCCCGTTTGCCAAACTGGCCGAGTTGCAACACGGCGACACGATTGAAATCGCCGCCTTCGGCCAGACCTACATCTATGAAGTGCGCGACAGCGCCAGCCTGCGCCCAACCGACACCCGCACGGCCTTTGCCAGCAGCCAGTACGACATCCTGACCCTCATCACCTGCGAAGGCTTTGACGCCCGCACCGGCGAGTACCTCGCCCGCCGCGTGGTCACCGCTGTGCTGGTGGAGATACGGTAATTAGTAACGAGTAATGGGTAATTTCACCGCCCGCGCCAGAGATGGCGCGGGCGGGTTGCTTTCCTCCTCACTCATTGCCCCCATTTCCTTGACACCCCCGCTATGTCGGCGTATACTTCTATTAATCGTATTTATCATATGAATAAGGCTGATTTTATAAATGGGAGGGCATTATGCCCCGCCGCGGTCCCCAGTTTGAACTCCTTGAATACCTCGCCCATCTGCCCCACGGCGATAGCCCGAACGGTAATGGCGACAACGGCCATGCCGCCCACATTTCCGACGACCCCGAGCGCATCCCGGCCCTCACCGAACTAAGCGCCGAATACGACATCTCCATCGCCACCCTGCGCGAGCAACTGGGTGTCGCGCGTGCCCTCGGCCTGGTCGAAGTGCGCCCCAAAACCGGCATCCGCCGCCTGCCTTATACCTTCACCCCCGCTGTCCAGGAAAGCCTCAATTACGCCATCGCCTGTGACCGCAAATACTTCGACGACTTCTCCAATTTGCGCAAACACCTCGAAGCCGATTTCTGGCACGAAGCCGTGCGCAAACTGACCCCCGCCGACCTCGAAACCCTCCACAGCCTGCTGGCACGCGCCCAGGAAAAGCTCCAGGCCGAGCCCATCCGCCGCCCGCACGCCGAGCACCGCCAGCTGCACCTCACCATCTTCCGCCACATTGATAACCCCTTCGTCATCGGCCTGCTCGAAGCCTATTGGGATGCCTACGAGAAAGTCGGGCTCGACCGCCACGAAGGCCTCGCCTACCTTGAAGAAGTCTGGAATTATCACCGCCAGATTGTCGCCTGCATTGCCGAAGGGCGTTTTGAAGACGGCCACGCCCTCCTGATTGAACACATGGACCTTATCTATCGCCGTCCCTGACCCTGACGGTTGCATAAAATTTTAAGGAGACTGAATTGACCACTGCATCCCCCAAAACCCGCAAAGCGGTTGCGGCCAAAACCGCCAAACCCAGGCCGATTGTCAACGACTTTTCGATGACCGTCGCCACCAAGAACGGCTCCGGCAGCCAGACCTCCAACGTCACCCTGCTGCGCGCCCTCTTCCGCATGGGCATCCCGGTATCCGGCAAGAACCTGTTCCCCTCCAACATCCAGGGCCTGCCCACCTGGTATACCATCCGCGCCAGCAAAGACGGCTACATCGCCCGCCGCGAAACGCATGAAATCGTGGTCGCCATGAACGCCGATACTTTCGTGGAAGACTTTCGCAAGGTCGTGCCCGGCGGCGCCTTTTACTATGCCGATGACCTTAAGTTCGCCATGGACCGCGATGACATCGCCATCTACCCCGTGCCCGCCAAGCGCCTCGCCAAAGAATCCGGCGCCCCGGCCGCCCTGCGCGACTATGTCGCCAACATGGCTTATGTGGGTGTGCTGGCCGAGATGATGGACATTGACATGGACAAGATCCGCGCCGCCCTCGATTTTCACTTCGACGGCCGCGAGAAGCCCATTGCCCTCAACCTGGGCGTGATTGAAGCCGCCGCCCAGTATGCCCGCGAGAACCTCACCAAGGCCGACCCGTACATGGTCAAGCCGATGAACAAGACCGAAGGCCTGATTATGGCCGAAGGCAACACCGCCGCCGCCCTCGGCTCCATCTATGGTGGCGTGCAGTTCCTTTCGTGGTATCCCATCACCCCCGCTTCCAGCCTCGCCGAAGGCGTGAGCGCCTACATCAGCGACCTGCGCGATGACCCCGAGAACCCGAATGAACGCTCGTATGCCATCGTCCAGGCCGAAGATGAACTGGCCGCCGCCGGGATGGCCGTCGGGGCGGGCTGGGGCGGCCTGCGCGCCATGACCAGCACCTCCGGCCCCGGCATCAGCCTCATGACCGAGTTCACCGGCCTGGCCTACTACGCCGAAGTCCCGGTCGTCATCTGGGATGTCCAGCGCATGGGCCCCAGCACCGGCCTGCCCACCCGCACCAGCCAGGGCGACTTGAGCATGGTGCACTCGCTCGGCCACGGCGATACCGAAAACATCATCCTGCTGCCCGGATCGGCCACCGAGTGCTTTGAATTCGGCTGGAAAGCCTTTGACATCGCCGAGCGCCTCCAGACTCCGGTCTTCGTCTTGAGCGACCTGGACCTCGGCATGAACCAGTGGATGACCGAACCCTTTGAATACCCGGACACCGAGATGGACCGCGGCAAAGTGCTGTGGGAAAAAGACCTTGAAAAATGGTCCCACAAGCAGCCCTGGGGCCGCTACCTGGATGTGGACAAGGACGGCATCACCTACCGCACCCTGCCCGGCAACAAGCACCCCCGCAGCGCCTACTTTGCCCGCGGCACCGGCCACGACGAGTACGGCCGCTACACCGAAAAAGCTGACGACTGGGAACGCAACATGGCCCGCCTGGCGCGCAAATTCAAGACCGCCGTCAAGTACATGCCCAAGCCGGTCGTCAAGAAGGTCAAAGATGCTTCCATCGGCATTATCGCCTTTGGCTCCACCGACCCGGCCATTATTGAAGGCCGCGACCGCCTGCTGGAAGGCAAGAAGCCGCTCAAGACCAATTACCTGCGCCTGCGCGCCATGCCCTTCACCAGCGAGGTGCGCAAATTTATTGAGGACAACAAGCGCGTCTATGTCATCGAGATGAACCGCGACGGCCAATTGCACGGCCTGCTGCAGATGGCCTATCCGGAACTGGCCAAAAAGTTGATTTCCATCCCCAAGAATGACGGCCTGCCCTTGAGCGCCCGCTTTGTGGCCGAGACCATTGCCGCCGAGGAGAAATAGCCATGACTGACACCCCTGAAACTGGCGTACGCGGCGCCAACGCCGTTGGCCTCGCCAAGAACGATTATCGCGGCGCCCCGACGACCCTGTGCGCCGGCTGCGGCCACAACTCGATTGCCAACCAGGTCATCGCCATGGCCTACGAGCTGAACATCGTTCCCGAGGATGTCATCAAATTCTCCGGCATCGGCTGTTCCAGCAAAAGCCCCACCTACTTTTTGAGCCGTTCGTTTGGCTTCAACAGCCTGCACGGCCGCATGCCCAGCGTGGCCACCGGCGCGCTCTTCGCTGACCACACCCTCAAGGGCGTGGCCGTCAGCGGCGATGGCGACACCACCAACATCGGCATGGGCCAGTTCAAGCACATCATGCGCCGCAACGTCCCGATGGTCTACATCATCGAGAACAATGGCGTGTACGGCCTCACCAAGGGCCAGTTCTCCGCCACCGCCGAGTTCGGCCTCAAGCTCAAGTCCCAGGGCGTGAACGAGTTCATGCCGGTGGATGTGGTCATGGAAGCCCTGACCTCCCAGGCGACCTTCATCGCCCGTTCCTTCGCTGGCGATGCCAGCCAGGTCAAGGACCTCATCAAGGCCGCTTTGAGCCACAACGGCATTGCGGTGCTGGACATCATCAGCCCGTGCGTGACCTTCAACAACGCCGATGACGCCCGCCACTCCTACGGCTGGGCCAAGGAGCACAACGAGCCGCTGCACGACTTCACCTTCGTGCCGATGGAAGACGAAATCGTGGCCGAGTACAAGCCCGGCCAGACCACGACCGTCACGATGCACGACGGCTCCAAAATCGTGCTCAAGAAGACCGCCCGCGACTACGACCCGACCGACAAGTGGGCCGCTCTGCGCGTCGTCCAGGAGACCTACGAGCAGAACATGCTCCTCACCGGCCTGATTTATGTGGATACCAGCCGCGAATCGCTCTGGGACATCTACAAACTGCCCAAGGAGCGCGGCCTCAACCGCTTCACCGCCAAGGAACTGCGCCCCAAGAAAGCCAGCATCAAAAAAGTCAACGACATGATGTTCTAGCTGGCCCTGTGACAGAATCAAAAAAAGCGGCGGATGCGGGTACATCCGCCGCTTTTTTGATTCAGTTGCTCTATTAGAAATCTCCACCAAAACAATACTTGTCATTCCGAACGAAGTGAGGAATCCCGACCCGCATTGTTCTTTCAGGCCGGGCGGGCTGGAAAATAAGCCTACCCTATGACCTCTCAATCCTTCTTCGGCAAACTGCTCGGGTCGAGCGACCCCGTGTTCACGGTCGGGTCCAGCCGCGCAATCGGCGGCTCGTAGGCCGTCCAGCCGGCCGGCAAATCCTCGGCGCTGGCCCGGAACACCAGCGACACCTGCCCGGCCAGGGTAATCACATCCCCCGGCGTCAGCAACTTCTGCACAATCGGCCGCCCGTTCACATCCGTACCGCCCGAAGAATTCAGGTCGTTCAACAGCGCGTTGCCATTGCTGAAGGTCAGGCGCGCATGCACCCGCGATACGCGCGGGTCATCCAGCAGCAGGTCGCAATCCGCCCCGCGCCCGATGGTAATGTCGTCCTTCTCCATTGCATACACATGGGTGTCGAACAAAATCAGGTAGCCGTAGTTCTTTGCCATAGGCCGTATTATACGCGCAAAATCATCCCCCGCCTTGTCATTCCGGATTGGATGTCAGTATATTTTTTGTTGTCTTTCTCTGTGACTCTGTGTCTCTGTGGTTAAACCCGCCATCAACCCATCCCGCCCGCGAGTACAATACCCCGCATGACCTCCACCACCCGCGGCCTGCTCGCCGGCCTCACCGCCGCCGCCATCTGGGGCGGCATGTACGTCGTCAGCAAAGCCGTGCTGGAAGTCATCCCGCCCTTCACCCTGCTCACCATCCGCCTGCTGCTCGGCCTGCTGGCCCTCGGCCTGTGGCTCGCCTTGCGCCCTGCCCGCATTTCCCGCGCCGACCTCGCGCCCGTCCTCGCCATTGGCCTGCTCGGCTACGGCCTCTCGCTTGGCCTGCAATTCGTCGGCACACGGCTCTCCACCGCCAGCAGCGGCGCGGTCATCACCAGCGCCACCCCGGCCTTCGTGTTCCTCTTCGCCGCCTGGCTGCTGGGCGAGCGTATCACCCCCCGCCGGCTGGCCGCCCTGGCCCTTGCCACCCTCGGCGTGCTGGTGGTGGTGGATGTGCGCGCCGCCCAACTCGCCCCCGACCTGTTCTGGGGCAACCTCGCCCTGGTGGGGGCGGGCATCACCTGGGCCGCTTACTCGGTGCTGGTGCGCGGGGCCACCCGCCGCCTCGATACGCTGCCGGTCACCTTCGTCGCCTTCGCTGGCGGCCTGCTGGTCGCAGTCCCTGCCGCCGCCTTCGAGTTACAGACCGAACCCCTCGCCCCGCTCACGCCACTGCTGTGGCTCGGCCTGCTCTACCTCGGCGTGGTCTCCACTGCCGTGGCCGCCTACCTGTGGAACAAAGCCTTCGAACTGGTGGAGGCCGGCCCGGCCGGGCTGACCTTCTTTGCCCAGCCGCTGGTCGGCGCCCTGCTGGGCGCGGCCGTGCTCGGCGAGCGGCTCACGCCCGCCTTCCTCCTCGGCGGCCTGCTGATTGCGCTGGGCGTTGCCCTGGCTTTGTCTGCAACGCAGGCTGGGGTAAAATCGTAAAGAGAAGCATATGAAACTAATCAGCCAATTATTTCAAGGGGTCGCCCTGCTGCTGATGGCGCTGGTCGTCGTCCTGCTGCCCGTCACCCTCGCTGCCCGCAGTCTGGGCCGGGTGGTCTATGACCGCCACGCCATCCTGAGCCTCGCCAACGAAAACCTGCTCAACCCCGAACTGCTCGCCACCATCGGCCAGGAAGCCGTCAAGGAAGCCCTCATCTCGCCCGACCTGGACGAAGCCGAGGGCGCCGCCATCAACCGCGTCATGCTGGCGGCCTTCAACAACCTCTCGCGTGAGCAGTGGACCGAGATGATGCAAATCCTGGCCCCCCAGGCCGAGATGAGCGGCATGGCCGAGACCGTTATCAATGCCTTCTATGACTGGCTCGAAAGCGACGCCGCCGTGCCCGAACTGACCCTCGACCTGGGCCCGTGGAAAACCCGCATGACGGCCAACGCCCTGCCGCTGATGGAAATGGTGCTCAACGCCCTGCCGCCCTGCGATACCTCCGGCACGCGCCTGTATCAGGCCGAGCAAACCGACCT
>CAZEQN010000121.1:0-7735 GCA_964514335.1 uncultured Anaerolineaceae bacterium | reverse complement strand
ATGCGCCTGGCGGCGACAACGGGAGCAAGGTGGAGGCCGTCCGCAAGTTTCTCGAGGAACAGAAATTGCAGGTGTCGGTCATTGAGCCGGTCATGCTCTTTCTGGACCCCACCATCACGGTTGATACCGCCCGGCCCAGTGCCCGGGTGCTCATCTGGGGCGGGCTGCGCCATTACGCCCGCAACCTCTCCAACGCCCATGCCATTCTCAACACCGAACAACTCTTCAACGTTAATCGCGCCCTGGCCCGCGGCGGCGCGTCTGCCACCAGTACCGGTACGGGAAGTCTGAACCCCAAAACCACGCCCCGCCCCGCCACCGGCAGCCTGAACCCCAAAACCACCCCACTGCCGCCCCGCAGCAAGAACCGGCGCATCCTGATGCTCATTCTGGCCGTAACCCTGTTTTTCGCCGTGGCTACAGCCATCGTGGTACTCTACGCCCCCTGAAACCGAATGTCTCAAACCCCCTACCTGTCCATCATCATCCCGGCCTATAACGAAGAAGCCCGCCTCGCCGAAACTCTCGCGGAGATTGCCGCCTTTCTCGCCACCCAGCCTTATACCGCCGAAGTACTGGTGGTGGAAAACGGCAGCCGTGACCGCACCCTGGCCATTGCCCGGGAGTTTGCCGCCCGCCACCCCGGCTTCCGCGCCCTGCACCGCCCCCAGCCCGGCAAGGGCGGCGCCGTGCGGGCCGGCATGCTGGTGGCCCGCGGCCAGTACCGCTTCATGTGCGATGCCGACCGTTCCATGCCCATCCGCGAGCTGCCGCGCTTTCTGCCGCCCCATTATGATGCCCCGATTGTGATTGGCTCGCGCGAAGCCCACGGCGCCCGCCGCTTTAACGAACCCCAGTTCCGCCACCTCGGCGGCCGCGCCATCAACCTCATGATCCGCCTGCTGGCTTTGCCCGGCCTGCAGGATACCCAGTGCGGCTATAAACTCTTTCGCGCCGATGCCGCCCAAACCCTCTTCTGCCGCCAGACGCTTACCGGCTGGTCGTTTGATGTGGAAATCCTCTACCTTGCCCGCCAGCGCGGCCTTGCCATTGCCGAGTTGCCAATTCCCTGGGAATTTGCCGAGCTAAGCCACGTCCGCCCCGTGCGGGATGCCCTGCGCCTGGTCCGCGACCTGCTCACCCTGCGCCTGAATGCCCTCCGGGGGCGCTATGACCCGCACCCGCTTTGACCGCCGCCTGATTCCGCCCGCCCCCACCCTGGAATTTGAACAGGCTCTATGGCTGGGTGGGCTGCAACACCTGGCTGGCATAGACGAAGCCGGGCGCGGCGCCCTCGCCGGCCCGGTCTGCGCCGCCGCCGTCATCCTCCCGCCTGATAGTTCGCTGCTTTTCACCCTGCAGGGGGTACGCGACTCCAAGGAAATGACCGCCCGCGCTCGCGCCCACTGGGCCGCCGAAATTAAATCCGCCGCCCTTGCCTGGGGCGTGGGCTTTGCCAGCCCGCAGGAAATTGATGACCTCGGCATCCTGCCCGCCACCCGCCTGGCCGCCATGCGCGCCCTCGCCCAACTGCGCCCTGCCCCCCAGCACCTCCTGCTGGATGTGCTGAACCTGCCCGGCGCCGGCCTCCCGGAAACCCCGCTGGTCAAGGGCGATGCCCGCTGCCTCTCGATTGCCTGCGCCTCGGTGCTGGCCAAGACCGCCCGCGATGAACACCTGCGCACTCTGGATGGCCGCCACCCCGGCTACCGCTGGGCGGCCAACAAAGGCTACGGCACCGCCGCCCACCGCCGCGCCATCCTGCGTCTCGGCTATACTGAACACCACCGCCGCACCTTCGCCCTCAAACCACCCCCGGAAGCCGAGGAACCCGCTTGATGCGCGCCCGCCTGCTGCTGGCCCTGGCCACCCTGCTGGCCGGTTGCGCCCCGGCCGCCGCGCCCACCGCCCCCGCCATCCTCACCGCGCCCGCCATCCCCACCGCCGCCCTCACGGCCGCCCCGCGCCTCACCCCCTCGCCAGCCGCCAGCCCCACCCCTGCGCTGGAACCCACCCCCTGGGCCGCCGCCGGCCGCCCCCGCTATATTTTGGAGGTCGAAATCGATTACCCTGCCGCCCAACTGGCCGTCTCGCAAACCCTCATCTTCACCAACCCCAGTCTCGCCGCTTTACACCAACTCCCGCTGGTGGTCGCCGCCCGCTGGGTGAACGCCTTTGAACTGCATGCCCTGCGCATTAACGGCCAAGCGAGCGAAAGTTATGCCTTCGCCCAGGGGGTCATGACCATTGCCCTGCCCGCAAGCCTCGCCCCGGCCGCCGCCCTCCACCTGGAACTCGATTACACCCTTACCCTGCCCGCCACCCTCGGCGTCTTGAGTGCCACTCCCCGTCAGTTGCACCTCGCCAACTGGTATCCCTACCTGCCACCCTATGACTCGGAAGCGGGTTGGCTCATTCACCCGCCCGGCCTGGTCGGTGAGCATCTGGTCTTTGACCCCGCCGATTTTGAAGTCAGCCTGCGCACCAGCGACCCGGAACTGGTGTTGATGGCCCCCGGCGTTGCCCGCCCTCTGGCCGACGGCGCACACTTCACCCTCGCCAATGCCCGCGCCTTCATCTGGTCGGTCGGGCCGGAGTTCGTGCGGCTGGAAACCCTCGCTGGCGATACCCCCGTGCGTGCCTACGTCTACCCGGAGCACACCGCCGCCGGTGAAGCCGCCCTGCAGGCCGTGGCCGAGGCCCTCACCCTCTACGCTGAACTCTTCGGCCCCTACCATTACGACAGCCTGACCTTCGTGGAAGCCTCCTTCACCGATGGCCTTGAATCAGATGCCTTCTTTTTTCTCGACCAGCTCTATTTTGCGACCTACGACGGCACGGTGCGCAACTACCTCACCGCCATCGCCGTGCATGAAACCGCCCACCAGTGGTGGTACAGCCAGGTCGGCAACAACCCGGCCCTCGAACCCTGGCTGGATGAAGCCCTGTGTACCTTCAGCGAGTTGCTCTTTTACGAACGCCTGCACCCCAGCCAGGTGGAGTGGTGGTGGCAGTTCCGCATTGACCGTTTTAACCTTGAAGGCGCGGTTGACCGCAGCATTTACGACCAGGCCGAGTTCCTGCCCTACGTCAAGGCAGTCTATTTTCGCGGGGCGCGCTTCCTGAACGATGTGCGTAAACTCACCGGCGAGCGCGCTCTGCTGGCCGCCCTGCGCGACTATGCCGGGCAGTATGCCGGCCAGATAGCTACAGCCGAAGATTTCTTCGCCATCCTCGCCGAACACAGCCCCGCCGACCTCACCAACCTGCGCGCCTACTACTTCAAACCCGCCCCGTAACCTACCCCCCTACCTCTCACGCGCCGCGCACCCGCATTCATCCCCGACCTTGTCATTCCGAACGCAAGAGTTGGCAAGCCAACTCCGGAATCCCAATCAACCTTCACAATCCATCCGCCTAACAGGAAATCAACCTCCATATCCTGTAATTTAAATAAGCCCCTGACATACTATTCCCCATCGCCTATCACCTTGTAGCCAAGCCCCTTGTGGGCGTCGCCCTCATCCTTTCCCGCTTTCAGCGTACTTTTCACCCCCCAGCGGGGTTATATAGTCCGATAGTCCCGCTCTCCGACCCTTCCATAACGCCGTCAGCGACTCATCGTTTAACACTACGGAGAAAGCCCATGACAAACTTTACCGTTACCTTCTGGGGCGTACGCGGCAGCCGCCCCACCCCCGTTTTTTCCCACTTCCGCTATGGCGGCAACACCGCCTGCATTGAAATCAACGCCGCCGGACACACCCTGATTCTGGATGCTGGCAGCGGCATCGCCGAGCTAAGCCACGCCCTCATCCAGCGCGCCCGCCTCGATAACGCGCCGGTACAGGCCACCATCCTGTTCAGTCACCTGCACCATGACCATACCGAAGGCCTGCCCTTCTTCTTCCCGGCCTTTAACCCCCGCAACCGCATCAACCTCTACGGTCCGGACCTCACCGGCGCCGGCTTCCCGCACGACATCAGCGCCATCATGGCCCCGCCCCACTTCCCGCTCGAACTGAAAAACCTGCACGGCATCACCGGCGTGCAGGACTTCCTGCCCGGCCACACCCTGCTGCTCGGCGGCGGCCTGCCTGCCCCGCTGCTGCGCCCCGTGGATGCGCCAGCCATCCCCCGTCAGGAAGAGATGCTGGCTGTCTCGGCCCTGCGCTCGCGCGAGCACCCCAATGACATCCTCTACTATCGCATCACCTACCGCGGCCGCTCGCTGGTCTATGCCAGCGACCGCGAGCCAGACCCCCTGCGCGGCGCCGATGAATTCGCCCGCTTTGCCCGCCAGACTGACCTGCTGATTCATGATGCCCAGTACACCGAGGCGCACTACTTCGGCCTGCAACCGGATACCCCCGCCACCAAAGGCTGGGGGCACTCCTACACCAAACTGGCCTGCAAAACCGCCCGCGCCGCTGAAGCCCGCCAGTTGATTCTCACCCACTACGACCCGCTCTACGACGATGCCACTGTGGATGAAATCGGCCGCCGCGCCCAGAACTGGTTTGGCAATACCGTCCTCGCCTACGAGGGCCTGCGGGTGGAACTGCTGCCCCAGCCCGCCCCGCCGCGCGAGAAACCCGCCGCCCATCCGGCGGATGTCGAAACCAACCCGGACTGGCTCTTCCTCGAACCCGAAACCAAACCCAGCCAGGCACCCACAGAATAAAACAAGCCGCCGGTATCCAATGATACCGGCGGCTTTTCAACTTTGTCTTTTCGAGCGCAGCGGTTCACCCATCCCGTAGCCTGGCCCCTTGTGCGCGACGGTTGTTTGCAGTTTTGTAGCCTGGCCCCTTGTGGGCGTCGCTCTTAATATACCCTTCCCCCTAAAACCCCTCCAACCGCGAGAAATCCGCCACGCCTTCGGCCAGCGCCGCCACCCGCTGCAACAACCCCAGCCGGTTGGCCTTCACCCCGGCATCTTCATCCATCACCAGCACCTTCTCGAAAAACGTCGTAATCGCCGGCACCAGCGGCATAAACGCCACAAAAAAATCTGCCACTGACCCGGCCGCACGCGCCGACCCCTCGGCCTTTTCCAGCGCGGCGTACAGCTCCCGCTCGGCTTCCTCGGCCAATAAGGCCGGTTTGACCTCAAAGGCCTCTTTTAAATCGCGCGTAATGCGCACACAGCGGGCATAGGCCGCCAGGGTAATGTCCCAATCCGGCTTCGCCACCCATTCCTCCAGCGCCGCCGCCGCCCGCGCCGCCCCCAGCGGGTTGCGCCCCTGCGCCGCCAGCACGGCTTCCACCACATCATAGCGGCGGCCCTGCTCCAGCAAAACGTTCCGCAGCCGCTCGGTGACAAACGCCAGCGCCTCGGCCTGGCTTTCCGGGCTGGCCTGCACCGGCAGGCGCGCCCCCGCCGCCGCCAGCCCCGCCCCCACATCAAACGCCATGTCCCAACCCAGCAAAGACTGGATCAACCCCAGCGCCGTGCGCCGCAGGCCAAACGGATCCTTGGAGCCACTCGGCCCCAGCCCCACCGCAAACAACCCCGCCAGACTGTCCAGCCGGTCCGCCAGGCCCACCGCCAGCCCGGGCTTGCCGCTGGGGGTCGCATCCCCGGCGTAGCGCGGCAGGTAATGTTCGCGGATTGCCTGCGCCACCTCTGGAGTTTCGCCCGCCTTGAGCGCATACTGCTCGCCCATCACCCCTTGCAGGCTGGTCATCTCCACCACCATGCTGGTCATCAGGTCCGCCTTGCACAGTTCAGCCGCCCGCCGGGCGGTGGCGGCTTCGGCCGCCGTAAGGTTCAGCGGCCCGGTCAGGTCAGATACCAGGGCGGTAATCCGCTCGGTCTTGTCCAGCATCGAACCCAGTTTGGTCTGGAAGGTCAGGCTCGCCAGTTTTGGGGCATAGGCCGCCAGCGGCTGCTTCAGGTCTTTGTTAACGAAGAAGGCCGCATCCGCAAAGCGGGCGCGCACTACTGCCGCATTGCTCTGCCCCACCAGTTCCGCATCCTTCTCGCCATTGGCAATCGTCACAAAAGCGTTTACCAGCGCCCCGTTCTTATAGATGGGGAAATAGCGCTGGTGCTTCTTCATCACCGAGACCAGCACCTCGCCCGGCAGGGCCAGATGTTCTTCCTCAAAATGCCCCAGCAGGGCGTTTGGCGCTTCCACCAAATGCATCACTTCATCCAGCAGGCCGGCGTCTTCCAGCGCTTCGCCGCCCGCCTGTTTCGCCAGCTTCTGCACGCTATCCCAAATCTTCGCCCGCCGTTCGGCCGGGTCGAGCAGGATGCCTTCAGCCGCGATGGCCTTGAAATACGCCGCGGCGTTTTTGACCGCTACCTGCGGCTTATGGCTGGCGCGCAGGCCGCGCGTTTCAGCCCCGGCCACCAGCCCGGCATAGGTAAATGGCACGGCCTGCTCCCCATGCAGGGCTAACAGCCAGCGAATCGGGCGGCTGAAGGCCACATTGCTGAAATTCCAGCGGATGGCGCGCTCGGCTTTCAGACCCGCCACCAGCCCCGGCAGAGCTTCGGCCAGCGCTTCGGCCGCCGGGCGGCCCTTGCTGAATACTCTGGCGACCACATACTTGCCGCCATCCACTTCTTCGACTGTCAGGTCGCCCACGCTCAAGCCCTTGCCTTTGGCAAAGCCTTCGGCGGCTTTGGTCGGCTGGCCGAGGCTGTCATAAGCCCGGTCGGCGGGCGGCCCTTTGTGGATTTCTTCGCGGTCGGCCTGGCGCGCCGCCAAACTCTTAACGAGCACCACCAGCCGGCGCGGCGTGCCCAGTACGGATACTTCCCCATGCGCCAGGTGCAGGCCCGCCAGCAGCGCCGGTACCGCCTCACGCAGTTGCGCCAGGTAGGCTTCCAGGTCGGCAGGCGGCAATTCTTCGGTGCCAATTTCCAGCAGGAAGTCGGCCGCTTTCTCCAGTGGCTTCACGGCTATCAGGGCTTCGGCCGCCTGGGCGGCTACCGCCGCCAGCCGGGCGGCTTTGTCTTCCGGTTCGGCCAGCCAGGGGTATTCCAGTTGCTGGCGCTGTTCCACATAGGCCGTAGCGATGTTACGCGCCAGCACCCGCATGTCCTTAAACAGGGCCTGGCGTTCGGTCACGCCCACCGCCCCGCGCGTATCCATGATATTGAACGTGTGCGAGAGCTTAAGCAGGTTGTCGTAGGCTGGCAGCACCAGCCCTTTTTCCAGGGCCGCTTCGGCCTCGGCCTTGTGCAGGGCGTAAATCTGGCGCTGGCGTTCCACATCCGCCACGTCAAAGTAATAGGTGCTTTGCTCCTGCTCGGCGGCCAGGTTCAGGTCGCCAAAGGTGCGCTCTGTATTCCATCGGATATTCTGAAAGCCGCGCACGCCCTGCAACGGAGCGGCAATCCGGTCCAGCCCGTAAGTGATTTCGACCGCCACCGGGTCCAGTTCAATTTGCCCGGCCTGCTGGAAGTAGGTGTACTGGGTGATTTCCAGCCCATCCAGCCACACCTCCCAGCCCAGCCCCCAGGCCCCCAGCGCCGGGCTTTCCCAGTTGTCTTCCACAAAACGGATGTCATGCTTGCGGGTGTCAATCCCAATCGCTTCCAGCGAACCCAGATACAACTCCTGCGGGTTGCCGGGGTCCGGCTTGAGAATCAGCTGGTACTGGTAGTGGGTTTGCAGGCGGTTGGGGTTCTCGCCAAAGCGGCCATCGTCCGGCCGCACCGAGGGCTCCACATAGCCCACCTTCCACGGTTCCGGCCCCAGCACCCGCAAAAAAGTCG
>CAZEQN010000120.1:6391-7791 GCA_964514335.1 uncultured Anaerolineaceae bacterium | reverse complement strand
TCCTCGCGCCCCCTCGCTTCACTACCCTCTCCTTCCTGCTCACTCTTCACCCAATACCCACTTACCAATTACCATTTACCCGTTTCCAACCATGACCACCGCCGCCACAAACGCCAGAATCTTGTCATCCCGAGCGCAGCGAGGGATCGCGGCCCGCACCCTTCTTTCAGTCTCGCCCACTGGCACACAACCTCTCCTCGCGCCCCCTCGCTTCACTACCCTCTCCTTCCTGCTCACTCTTCACCCAATTGCCACTTACCACTTACTATTTACCTCCTTCCAATCATGAAAGCCGCCCCACTCCTCTCCGTCACCGACCTCTCCGTAGACTTCCGCGTCCCCGGCCGTCCACCCGCCCACGCCGTTTCCAACGTCTCCTTCACTCTGCAACCCGGCGAAGCCCTCGGCCTCGTCGGCGAGTCCGGTTGCGGCAAAACAACCTTGAGTCTCGCCCTGCTGCGCCTCCTCTCGCCCCAGGGCTTCATTGTCAACGGCTCGGTGAAATTCAACGACCGCGAGCTCCTGACCCTCTCCGAAGCAGAAATGGCCGACATTCGCTGGCGGCACATCGCCATGATTTTTCAGGGCGCCATGAACGCCCTCAACCCGGTCACCACCATCGGCTACCAGATTGGCGAAGCCATCCGCCGCCACTACCCCTTCATGACTCCCACCGAAGTTCAGGCCCGCGCCGCCGAGTTGCTCGACCTCGTCGGCATTGCCGCCAGCCGTGCCAGCCAGTACCCCCACCAGTATTCCGGTGGCATGCGCCAGCGCGCCATGATTGCCATGGCCCTCGCCTGCTCGCCGGAAATCGTCATCGCCGACGAACCCACCACCGCCCTGGACGTCATGATTCAGGCCCAGATCCTTGACCTGCTGGACAACCTCCGCCGCCAGTTGGGCCTCGCCGTCATCTTCGTCACCCACGACCTCGGCGTGGTCGCCGAATTGTGCGATAAAGTCCTCGTCATGTACGGCGGCGTCACCGCCGAATACGCCGATGTAGATGCCATCTTCAACCAGCCGCGTCATCCCTACACCCAGGAACTGCTCAAAGCCTTCCCCGACCTCACCCAGCCGCAAACCGCCCTCAACAGCATCCCCGGCTACCCGCCCCGCCCGGATGACCTCCCCCCCGGCTGCCGCTTCGCCCCCCGCTGCCCGCACGTCTTTGAGCGCTGCCACTTCCAGCAACCCGCCCTGCTCGCCGTCTCCCCCCACCACCTCGCCTCCTGCCATCTATTGGACGATTCACAATGACAGACAGCAACTTTGCTCATTTCAAATCTTGTCATTCCGAGCGCAGCGCATGCCCTGAGCGAAGTCGAAGGGAGGAATCCCATTCCGCATCCTTCTTCCAGACTGGCCCGCTGGAAAACAATCTCCCCTTACCAATT
>CAZEQN010000120.1:0-6291 GCA_964514335.1 uncultured Anaerolineaceae bacterium | reverse complement strand
TTCCGCATCCTTCTTCCAGACTGGCCCGCTGGAAAACAATCTCCCCTTACCAATTGCCAATTACCAGTTGCCACATCTCCTCACTCATGAATAATTCCCCTCCCACCCCCGCTCTCGCCCTGCGCGACCTCCACAAACACTTCGCCGCTGGCCGCCCCGGCCTCTTTGACCGCCACCCCGCCCTCGTCCGCGCCGTGGATGGCGTCAGCCTCGAAATCGGGCGCGGCGAAATCCTCGCCCTGGTCGGCGAATCCGGCTGCGGCAAAAGCACCCTCGCCCTCACCCTCCTCGGCCTGGAAACCCCCACCGCCGGCGAAATCCACTTTGAAGGCCAGAACGTCACCAGCCTGCGCGGCCCGGCCCTCAAAGACATGCACAAGCGCATCCAGATGGTCTTTCAGGACCCCTACGAGTCGCTCAACCCGCTCATGACCATTGAAGACATCGTCGCCGAGCCGCTCGTCGTTCACCGCCTCTTCCCCGCCCCCGCCGAGCGCCGCGCCCGCGTCATCCGCGCCCTGGAAGAGGCCGGCCTCAAACCCGCCGACTCCTTCCTCGGCCGCCTGCCCCACCAGCTCTCCGGCGGCCAGCGTCAGCGCGTCGCCATTGCCGCCGCTCTCGTGCTGGAGCCCACCGTCCTGCTCGCCGATGAGCCCGTCTCCATGCTGGATGTCAGCATCCGCGCCGAAATCCTCAACCTCCTCGCCGACCTGCGCGCCAAGCAGGGTATCTCGATTCTCTTCATCACCCACGACTTCGGCACCATCGCCCACTTCGCTGACCGCATCGCCGTCATGTACCTCGGCCGCATCGTGGAAATCGGTACCACCGCCGAAATCCTGCGCAGCCCGCGCCACCCTTACACCCGCGCCCTGCTCTCCGTTGTCCCCGTCCCCAACCCGCGCCTGCGCCAGAAACGCCAGATATTGCAGGGCGAAACCCCCAACCCCATCCATCTGCCCTCCGGCTGCCGCTTCCACCCCCGCTGCCCCATTGCTGAAGACCGCTGCAAGCACACCGACCCGCCCGAAATCCCCCTCTCCCCCACCCACACCGCCGCCTGCCTCCTGATTGACGGCCAATAATTTGTCATTATCAATCCCATTGCTGGAAAAAATTCGCCCTCACCTGATAACCAATTACCCGTTACCATTTACCCACCTCACTCATATCTCCTCACTCCTCACCGCCCTTCCATGCCCAAACTCACCACCCTCGCCGAAGCCATTGCCGCCCACGTCCACGATGGCGACCTGCTCTATCTGGCGGGCTTCACCCACCTCATTCCCTTCGCCGCCGCCCATGAAATCATCCGCCAGGGCCGCCGCGACCTCACCCTCGCCCGCGCCACGCCCGACATTATCTACGACCAGATGGCCGCCGCCGGCTGCGCCCGCAAAATCATCTTCTCCTACATGGGCAACCCGGGCGTCGGTTCGCTGCACATGCTGCGCCGCCTCGTCGAAGCCGGCGCGCTCGAATGGGAGGAGTACTCGCACTTCGGCATGATTACCCGCCTCGCCGCCGCCGCCGCTGGCCTGCCGTTCCTGCCCATGCGCCCCACTGGCGCAGACGCCCTCGCCGCCGTCAACCCCGCTTACAAGACCATCCCCGACCCTTACGGCGGCCCGGACGTGGTCACCCTGCCCGCCCTGCACCCGGATGTCGCCATCCTGCACGTGCAGCGCGCCGACGTGCACGGCAACGCCCACCTGTGGGGCATCCTCGGCGAGCAGAAGGAAGCCGCCTTCGCCGCCCGCCGCGTCATCCTCACCGCCGAGGAAATCGTAGACGAAGAGGTCATTCGCCGCGACCCCAACCGCACCCTCATTCCCGGCCTGGTCGTGACCGCCGTCTGCCATGTGCCGCACGCCGCCCATCCATCCTACGCCCAGGGCTACTACGACCGCGACAACGCCTTCTATCTGGAGTGGGATGCCTTAAGCCAGGACGAAGCCCGTTTGCACGCCTGGCTGGCCGAGTGGGTCTACGCCCTGCCTGACCGCGCCGCCTACTGGGCCAAACTCGGGGCGGCGGCCCACGCCCGCCTGACGCCCGCCCCGCGCCCCAGCGGCGAAGTTGATTATGGCGGCTACGCATGACTCCCGCGCCCGCCTACTCCCCCGCTGAACTGATGGCCGTCAACGCCGCCCGCCTGTTGCAGGATGGCGAAGTCGTCTTTGTCGGCGTTGGGCTGCCGAACCTGGCCTGCAACCTCGCCCTGCGCACCCACGCCCCGAACCTCACTCTCATCTATGAAGCCGGCGTCATCGGGGCGCGGCCGGAACGCCTGCCGCTTTCCATCGGCGACCCGACCCTCGTCACCGGCGCCACCGCCGTCACCAGCATGTACGACATTTTCGCCCTGTACCTCCAACGCGGCCTGGTGGATGTGGGTTTTCTCGGCGGGGCGCAGATTGGCCGCTATGGCGACATCAACGCCACCGTGATTGGCGACTACGCCCACCCGAAAACGCGCCTGCCCGGTTCGGGCGGCTCGATGGAAATCGCCGCCTTCGCCAAACGCTGCTTCATCATCACCCCGCATCAGCCGCGCCGCTTCCCGGAGCGGGTCGATTTTCAAACCTCGCTCGGCCACGGGTCCGCCCGGCGCGCCCTGCCCGGCCGCGGCCCGCAGGCGGTGGTCACCGACCTCGGCCTGCTGCGCCCCGACGCTTCCGGCGAACTGGTGCTGGCGGCCCTGCACCCGGGCATCACCGCCGAGCAGGCGCAGGCCGCCACCGGCTGGCCGTTGCAAACCGCCCCCGACCTGACCACCACCGTCGCCCCCACCGCCGAGGAACTCACTCTTCTCCGCGCCCTCGACCCCGACCGCATCTACTTGAAGTAGTTTGTCATTCCGAGCGCAAGAGTTGGCTTGCCAACTCCGGAATCCCGACCACGATAAGTACATAAAGATACTTGGCTGGTAAATAATCAGCCTTAGTTTTTCTCTGTGACTCCGTGCCTCTGTGGTTAAATAGCATTCATGACTCGCCCGCGTCTGCGCGACCTCAACATCACCCTCGGCCAGCACCCGCCCGGCCCGCTCAACGCCATCACCGATGTCCCCGGCCTGACCGTCGGGCATGCGACCCTCATCCGCGACCAGCCCGCCACCGCCCGCACCGGCGTGACGGTGGTCTTGCCGCGCGGCCGCGCCTCGTGGGGGCAGCGCTGTTTCGCCGCCAGCCACACCTTCAACGGCAATGGCGAGATGACCGGCCTGCACTACATCCAGGAAACCGGCATTTTTGGCGGGGCGTTTGCCATCACCAATACCTACGAACTCGGCATGGTGCGGGATGCACTCATCCGCTATATGTTCGAGCACGGCCTGCCCAACAGCGGCGGCAATGACCTGCCGGTGGTGGCCGAGACCTGGGACGGCTGGCTCTCCGACCTTTCGGTGGCGCACCTGACCCCGGCGGATGTGGCCGCCGCGCTGGACTCGGCGGCGGGCGGGCCGGTGGCGGAGGGCAACGTGGGCGGCGGCACGGGCATGATTTGCCATGAGTTCAAGGGCGGCATCGGTACATCGTCGCGGATGGTGCGCACCAAGTCCGGCACGTTCACGCTGGGGGCGTTGGTGCAGGCCAACCAGGGCGGCCGGGCGGAGTTGCGGCTGGATGGCTTCCCGATTGGTCGGCAGATCCCGGCCGACATCGTGCCGACGGTGTGGGGCGAGGAGTTTGCCAGTAGCTCTTCGATCATCGTGTTGCTGGCGACGGATGCGCCGCTGCTGCCGGTGCAGTGCCGCCGGTTGGCGCAGCGCGCCACGGTGGGCGTGGCACAGGTGGGCTCGTACGGGCACGATGCGAGCGGCGAGATTTTCTTTGCGCTTTCGACCGCTAACGTCATCCCGGCTGTTGGTACGCAACCAGCGGGGAGTTCGCCTCTGGCGAACTCCGAAAGTAATGGTGTCGGTTCTTTGACACCATTACTCATGATCCCGAATGAGCACATCAACCCGTTGCTGGATGCGGCCGCCGAAGCGACGGCCGAGGCGATTTGGAATTGCCTGCTGGCGGCCGAGACGATGACGGGGCTGGACGGGCACACGGTGCATGGGATTCCGCACCACCTCATCCAGCAATTCCCCTCAATTAACCCGTAGCCTAGCCCCTTGTGGGCGTCCCCTTCCTCACCCCCATTGCAGCCACCCTCCCAACTTCCCGACTCTCCCGCTCTCCAAGAATTGCGTAGCAATTCCGGAGAGGGGGCAGGGGGTGAGGCCGCGCTGGACGGGCGCACGGTGCATGCGATTCCGCATGAGTTGGTGCGGGCGGCGCGCATTAACCCGTAATCTGGCAGGCTGGTTGACGTTCTTAACCACAGAGACACAGAGCCACAGAGAAATTCAAAAACTTACTCGCCATCCGTAGGGGCGACCTGCGGTCGCCCTTCGCCCGCCCTTCCTCACCCCCATCGCAGTCAACCTCCCAACTTCCCGACTCACCCCTCTCCATTAAATGGAGATCTAACAACTTGGTTTTAGACATTTACACAACTAAAACGGAACACCTCAACCACTAGATAGCGCAGGTAATCTACCATTACTCACAACGAAGTTTTTCTCGCAGCCTTTTTCTCGCATCTATTGTGAACAAGGATTTTGCCACCAGAATCCGTCAAGATAACTGGCTCAAGTTTTTTACCCTGAAATTTTATTTCTTTTCCACACTCTGTGCAAAATCCTTGTTGTGCAGTATAAAAGGTTCGTATGTCAGCAATCTGACTCAAGTTTTTTGGGTCCTTTTGAATAGCAGTTGTGATTCTTGCATACTCAGACAACATGGTCTCAATGCGTTTCTTCAATGACCTGGATGTGGTTAATTCTTTTGACAGTTGTTTGAATTCTTTGTAAGTCTGAAACTGCGCAGCTGGCATTCCCTTTGGCGGAGTCTGATCATTAATTGAGAAACTGTTCATATTTTCCAAAAATCCTTTAGCAAAAGCATGAAACAAATCAGCGCTAATAGCTTTGTTTGATGAGCTGTGGATTAGATGTGAAGCTAGCATGTAAAAAGCATAAACTTCTCTTGCACGAAAAGATCCAACAATAAAAAACAGGCTTTCATAAAGAAAATCAAGCACTGTCCTAACATGTGCGACTTTGTGAATATCAATCTTATCTTTGTATGATATTGCTGCATCAATAAGCGAGTCAAGCTCTATATCGGGAAAAGTTAGAGTTCTAAAATCGCTTTCTAATTCAATTAGAAGTAGTTCAGCCGCTAGTTGTCGCAGCCGAAATCGTTTATCGGGACCTAACATCTTAAATACGGGGTGATTTGTCCTAATATCGACAAACGCATCCTTGAACTTACCTCGGTATGCATTTATCTTTTCGGCCTTATTCAGCGGAGTCCCTTCCTGTAAACGAAGGAATGTTTGAACTATGTCTTCTTCTTTGGTATTGGGGCTTTGGCCAATGAGCTGTAAGTAATAAATAGAATATGCATCAAGCCGCGCTTTATCCCCCAAGCTGAGACTGGCATATGCTGGAATGCCCGACTCACTTAAATCAAGCGAACCATTTACGTAGTCTCGTATTGTTGTAAGCCTCTGTTGGCCATCAAGAATTTCATATTGCCCATCATCGTTAACAAACAGTACAAGGACACCTATTGAGTAACTGTGCGTAATAGAATTAATTAGCTCTGCTTTCTGTTTGTGTTTCCAAATATAGCCTCGCTGGTATTCTTCGTTAATTTTTATTTTTTCGTCAACGAATAGTTTAGGAATATTTCCAAGCGTAAATGAACCAAAGTCTACCAAGGGAACACTGTGAAAATTTGGCAACAAACTCATTGAATTTCCTCCTCGTAAGCAGGCTCAGAAGATAAACATAATCACAAATTCTAACACTTTTGCCTGAGATTGCCGATTTATGTTCATGCGCAGTTATCCTGCTTTATTGATCAGTAGCCATAACTTACTGCCTCCTCCCCTTTTTACATTCCCCCCTCCCGCCTTCCCCTCCCACCCCCCTCATGCTATCCTAGCCCCCTCACCACACCGCGGGCCATTGCCCGCCCACACCATCCGGGGGCAAAATGCCAGAATCAAACGCGCCTGTTCCACCTGCCTCAAATCCCACCGAAGACCCCGCACCCGCACCCACCCCACCGCCAGACCGACTCACCGCCCTCCAGGACCACAACCACGCCACCGGCGCACACGCCGACCATCCACCCATTCCCCCCCCCAGCAACCGCCCCACGCCAGTCACGATGCGACTCCCCTTCCCCCGCGGGGAAGGGGCCGGGGGTTAGGTCAAGCCGGCGG
>CAZEQN010000119.1:5005-7843 GCA_964514335.1 uncultured Anaerolineaceae bacterium | reverse complement strand
CGGCGACACCTACATTGAGGGCGTGGGGCAGGGTTTTGTGATTTCCACGCCGCTACAGGTGCTGATGTCGGCGGCGGTGGTGGCGAACGACGGGGTGATGATGCGCCCGACAATTGTGCGCGAAGTGGTGGACGGGGAAGGCAATGTAGTGCCGGTCATTACAGACGATGCGGGCAACCTGCTGACGGTGGGGTATGATGCGGCCGGCAATCTGGTGGGGTTGGACGCGGACGGCAACATCGTGCCAAATGCGAATGTGGTCAGTCCGTTTGCGCCGGATGTGAAGTGGGACCTGACAACCGATGCGCGCATTCAGACCTATGAAAATCCATCCGGCATTGGGGCGTGCCGTGAAATCCCGGGCGAACTGAAGACGATTGAGCCGTGGGTGTTTGAAATGATGCAAATTGGTATGCGCACTTCGGTCACGAGCGGCACGTTGCAGGAACAGTTTGCCAACCTGACGGTCACGGCGGCCGGCAAAACCGGCACGGCCGAGTACTGCGACGCGGTGGCGCTGGAAAAGAACCTGTGTATTCCGGGCAACTGGCCGACCCACTCCTGGACGGTGGCCTACGCGCCTTACGATGACCCTGAAATCGCGGTGGTGGCCTTTCTATACAATGGCGGCGAAGGAGCCAGCGTGGCCGGGCCGGTGGTGTACCGCGTGCTGGAAGCCTATTTTGAACTGAAAGCCATTGATGCAGCCCTCGGGCAGCCTTGAAAACCGCTATGCTATAATGCCCGCAGCCTGCGGGACAGACGAGGACAGCGTAGTTGGCCGCAAGTGATATTAATGTGCAGGGTACCCAAGCGGCCAACTATTAAAAGCAACCGAAAGGTTACTCCAAAGCAGTCATTTGGAATCTGCGAGAGCGCACATGTTAAGTTTTGAGGAAGACATGTCTAAAGATTTTTGGCGGACGACTTAGCATGCCCCCAACCGTGCAGATCAAAGGAATTCGCGAAGGACTGCTGGTCACTCTGGGTGAGGGGCCATGGTCTGAAGTGCAAGCCGCCCTGCTGGCCGAAGTGGCCGAAAAAGCGAGCTTTTTCAATGGGGCGCGGCTGGTGCTGGATGTGCAGAACCATATCCTCAACGCCGCCACGCTGGGCAAACTGCGCGACCTGCTGGCCGACCTGAATTTGAGCCTGTGGGCGGTCTTGAGCCACTCGCCAACCACCGAACAAACCGCCCAGACCCTGGGGCTGGCGACCCGCATTCACCAGGGGCGGCCGGAAGAAAAGCAAACCAACACCGACCCGGAAACCGAGGGCGCCGAAGCGCTGCTGGTGCGGCGCACGTTGCGCTCTGGCAGCCGGGTGGAGTACGCCGGGCATGTCACCATCATCGGAGATGTGAACCCGGGGGCGGAGGTGATTGCCAGCGGCGATATTGTGGTGTGGGGCCGCCTGCGCGGGCTGGTGCACGCCGGGGCGGAAGGCAACCCGAATGCGGTGGTGTGCGCCCTGGACCTTTCACCCACCCAATTGCGGATTGGGGAACACATTTCGCTGACACCACCCAGCCGCAAGACCCCGCGCCCGGAAGTGGCCTTTATCCGCGATGACCAGGTGGTGGCCGAACCCTGGAGCCTGCCGGGCCAGGAGTGACAGAGTGGTGAACTGATGGAAGACGGAAACCGCGGTGTTGCGAGCGGAGCGGCTTCGTGGGCTACAGTGGGCTAAAGCCCACTGTCTGGTAAGCAGGCAGCAGGTCAGACAGCGGGCTTCAGCCCGCTGCGAATCCAGAAATCCCGGATGAGCACCAACTTCACCACTCCGGGGACTGAACGCTAAAAAAACAGGGCTACCCCAGCCAAGCCAGATTCGCCCCGCGAGTCTATAATACACAGGTGGCTGCAGCCACTGGCCAGACCCAATTTAACGTATTGTGAGAAAACACCATGAGCGCACGCAAAACTTCCTCGAATTCCTCCAAGCCCGCCGGCGGCGGGCGGGTGATTACCATTACCTCTGGCAAAGGCGGGGTGGGCAAGACCACCGCGACTGCCAACCTGGGCGCGGCCCTGGCGGCCGAAGGCCACAAGGTATGCTGTATTGATGGCGACATCGGCCTGCGCAACCTGGATGTGGTGCTGGGGCTGGAAAACCGGATTGTGTATGACATCGTGGATGTGGTGGAAGGCCGCTGTAAACTGCGCCAGGCGATGATCCGCGACAAACGCCTGCCGGAGTTGTACCTGATTCCGGCGGCCCAAACACGCGACAAGAGCGCCCTTTCACCTTCGGACATGATTCGGCTGACGGATGAACTGCGGGGCGAAGTGGATTTCATTGTGATTGATTCGCCCGCCGGGATTGAACGCGGCTTCCGCAATGCGATTGCGCCCGCCGACGAGGTAGTGATTATCACCAACCCGGAAGTCTCGGCGGTGCGGGATGCTG
Organism: uncultured Anaerolineaceae bacterium; assembly: GCA_964514335.1. Taxonomy (GTDB): domain Bacteria; phylum Chloroflexota; class Anaerolineae; order Anaerolineales; family UBA11579; genus SCUK01. Next base: position 5,434 of record CAZEQN010000119.1, on the reverse strand, counting down.
ACCGCATCATCGGCCTGATTGAAGCCGAGCAAAAAGGCCCGGCCAAACTGGTGATTAACCGCCTGAACGCCAATATGGTCAAACGCGGCGACATGCTGGCCCCGGAAGATGTGCTGGAATTGCTGGCGATTGAGTTAATTGGCCTGGTGCCGGAAGATGAGAATGTGATTGTGAGCAGCAACAGTGGCTCGCCCATCGTGCTGGACCCCAAGAGCCGGGCGGGGCAGGCCTTCCGCAACATTGCCAAGCGCCTGACTGGCGAGCAAGTGCCTTTCCTGGATATGGATGCGGATAGCGGCCTGCTCAACCGGCTGTCGCGCTTCATGGGGCGGGGAGGCTAAAGCCGATGGACTTCCTGCGCAATAAACGCAAGAGCGCCAACAAGGCCAAGGAACGCCTCAAACTGGTGTTAATTCATGACCGCACCGA
>CAZEQN010000119.1:0-4995 GCA_964514335.1 uncultured Anaerolineaceae bacterium | reverse complement strand
CGGGAGTGATGGAAGACCTGCGGGACGAGTTGATTGAGGTGATTTCCCGGCACATCCAGGTGGACCGCGAGCATGTACGCATTCAGGTCAATCAGGATGGCCGTGACCAGCACCTGGTGGCTGAAATCCCGCTCAAGCCGGCGGGCAAGAGCCGCGGACGCTGACCGCCCTTGCCCCAAACTCCCTTTCTGGGCTAGAATATCGGTTGTACTCCCGGCGGGTGGATTGCCAGACCCGTTTCTGAATTACTCCCTATGCGTTTAAATTCCTGGAAGAACTTTGACTTTATTTTGCTCGGCGCCGTGCTGGTGCTGATTATTTTTGGCGTGGCGATGATTGACTCGGCGATTGCCAACAACCCGGAGTTGATTGAAGCGCAGGCGGTAGAACGCCAGATTCTGTTTGCGGCGGTGGGGCTGGTGGTGATTTTCATCACCACCCTGCTGGATTACCACCTGTGGATTACCATCAGCCGGGTGATGTTTGTGGCGATTATTTTCTTTCTCGGGCTGGTGGCCTTTGGCGGCGAGTCGGCGTTTGGGGCGCAGCGCTGGCTGGATGTGGGCTTTGCGCTCATCCAGCCTTCGGAGCTGGCGAAGCTGACCGCGATTCTGCTGCTGGCGGATTACTTCCAGCGCAACCGGGCGGAAACCGGCACACTGCGCTGGATTTTCCGCAGTTTTCTGGTGGTGTTTTTTCTGACGATCCTGATTTTGTTGCAGCCCAATCTAAGCACCTCGATTGTGATTTATGTGATTTGGGCGGCATTGTTGTTCGCCAGCGGGCTGCCCTGGAAGCAAATTGTAGTGTTTGGGGTCCTGGTGTTGATCCTGGCGGTGGTGGCTTTTCCGTTTCTGGAGCCGTACCAGCAGCAACGCGTGATTCAGTTCGCCTTCCCGGACCCGGAGGCGCGCTTCGGGGCGACCTACAACGTGACGCAGGCGCTGGTGACGATTGGCTCGGGCGGGTGGTTTGGGCTGGGCTACGGCCAGGGGCCACAGGTGCAGTTGCGATTTTTGAAAGTGCGGCACTCGGACTTTATCTTTGCGGCGACGGCGCACGAGTTTGGGTTTGTCGGTACAGTGATAATGATGGCCGGGCTGTTGTTCGTGATTTTCCGGATTCTACGGGCGGCGCGCCTGGCGCATGACATGTTTGGGGCTTTAATTTGTTATGGGGTGGCGACCTGGATTCTGTTTCAAACGCTGGTGAATATCGGGATGAATATGAATCTGATGCCGGTGACCGGCCTGCCGTTGCCGTTTATTTCACATGGGGGTAGTTCGCTGCTTTCCCTGATGTTAAGCATTGGGTTGGTGGAGAGCGTGGTGGCGCGCCACAAGATGCTGGAGTTTTAGCAGCGCGGGATAGCGAGGGGACAAGGGGGTAAACAGGTATACAGGTAGACAGGTAAACAAGGATACAAGCCGATAGAGTATACGCGGCGCAGTTATTTGCCAGTTGGGGGATTCTTTGTACGAAAGTTAGCCGGGAATAGGGAGATAGCAAAACGGGCCGCGCAGTGCGCGGCCCGTGGGTTTAGACATTCAGGCTATTCTGTGGGTTTGGCGCTGCGCTTGAAATCCACAAAGCGGTAGCCCACGCCGCGCTCGGTGAGGATATATTTGGGGTTGGCGGGGTCTTCTTCGAGTTTCTGGCGCAGGTAATTGACGTACAGGCGTACGTAGTGGGGTTCGTCGCGGTATTCGTAGCCCCAGACCTTGGCGAGAATCTGGTCATGGCTGATGACCCAGCCGGCATTCTGGACGAGGTGGTACAGCAAGCGGTACTCGGTGGGGCGCAATTTGACCAGCTCGCCCTGCAGCCAGACTTCGCGGCGACCGAAATCAATTTTGAGGCGGTCATCCACTTCAATCACCCCGCTGGTGGCGCTGCGGGCGCCTTCGGTACGGCGCAGCACAGCCTTGACGCGGCTGACGAGTTCGCGCGGGCTGAAAGGTTTGGTGACGTAATCGTCGGCGCCGAGTTCAAGGCCATGCACACGGTCATCCTCTTCGCCTTTGGCGGTGAGCATAATGACCGGCACATCGTTGTTTTCACGGATGAGGCGCAGGACTTCAAAACCGTCAAAATCGGGCATCATGACATCCAGCAGCACGAGGTCAGGCAGGCTCTGGCGCAGACGGTCCATGGCCTGCTGGCCGGAAAACGCTTCCACGACTTCAAAGCCGTCATGTTCCAGATTGAGGCGGATGAAGCGCACCATGCGCTCTTCGTCATCCACCACGAGAATCCGGCGGTTAATAAAATCGCTATCCGACATAGGGGTTATTCGCGTACGAAGCCAATAATCTGTTCTTCATCTTCGCTGGGCATAATTTCAACAAAATTCAGTCGCGACCACGGCCAGATGACGGTGGTCACATTTTCGGCCAGGTAGTTTACATCCTTGCCATCCCGGCGGCGAGCGTTTTGAACAACCAGCAGGGTATCCGTGATGTTCGGCATTTCCTCAATTTCGCCCAGGATGGGTTCTTCGTTGGCGATGTGGATGAGTACAGAAATTGGCATGGGACCTCCGGATGGGGTACAGGGTTAGTGGCGGGCCACCCGGCCAGGGGGTCAGTCCTGGCGAACGAGGGTTTGCAGTTTGAAGCGGCCAAGCGAGACCATATCGCCGTGGCGCAGATCGTATTCGCGGTGCGACTGTAATTTTTGGTTGTTGAGGCGGGTGCCATTGCTGGAGCCGAGGTCAACAAGGATGATGCGGTCGCCGCTCACCCGCAGGGTGGCGTGCAGACGGCTGACGCCCTGCGAATAGGCGTCAAAGGGAGTGAGGTCCACATCCGGCAGGATGGACTGGCCTTCGCTAACGCGACCGATGGTGAACTCATCGCGCCCCACCAGCGGCAGAATCTGGCCGGTGCGGACGACATGCAGACTGACGAGGGCATCCGAAGTTTGAACCGGCGGCGGCGGGGTTGGAACGGGACCGGATGAATCAGCAGTTTTGCTGGTATCCGTAGTGCGAATGGCGGCAGTGGAGAGGCCGTCTTCAGTTACCAGTTTCGTGCCGCACTCGGCGCAAAACAATGCCCCATCGAAGTTGTCATGGTTGCAGTTTGGGCAAATAACACTCATAGCCGGTGGGCCTCCTCAATCCAACTCTGGCATCACCAGAGAACGCGTTGCATATTTTATCTGTTTTTTGCGGTCTTCGCTAATGGTTTCGCCCTTTTCAATGTCTTTAAGTTGCAGGCGGACGGTGTGGGCAAGGTCTGGCCGCCCGGCGGAAAGGAGCTGGTTGGCAAGCTGGCCGAGGCGTTGGGTGGCTTTGTCATGATGGCCGGCATTGAGTTCCTCGCGGGCTTTTTCCTGCATGCGGAACAACGACAGCCGCGACATGGCTTTGACCAGTACCTGGGGCGGAGGTTCCACCTCGGCGTCGCGGGCTATCGGGCGGGTGAGGTCAAAGCGGGCGGTGGTGTCTGGTATTTTGCGGGTGGGGATTTTGAGTTTGAGGTCGCCCTGGGCGAGGGTTAACATCGGCTGGCCTTCCGGCACTTCGCGCACCAGAAATTCCATCAGGACGGAGAGGCTGGGCCCAAGCGGGATGTTACCCAACTGTACGGGTGAGCCAATCTGGAGGGCGCTGGGGTCGGGCGAGAGGCGGAACGCATAGCGCAGTTCGGCCTGGGCGCTGGGCTGATAGTCCAGCAGGACGTTGTTGGCGTAGGTGCGGGTGAGATTCTGGAATTGCTTTTCAAGCAGTTTCTTGATGTTTTCGGGGTGGGAGGCGTAGGCGCTGGCGCCGCCGGTTTTGCGACACATTTCATCCAGAAATTCATCGTTCCAGTCGCTGCCAATGCCAAGGCCGCTGATGGTAATGCCGCGCCCGGCGGCAAAATCGGCCAGTTCAAGGCAGGCGGCTTCGTCGCCATAGGTTTTGCCATCGGTTACGAGCAGCAGATGGTTAACATACGAAGGGCCAAGGTTGCGGGCGATTTCGTTCATGCCGGCTTTGAGGCCGTGCAGAATTTCCGTGCCACCGCCGGTGGTCATCTGGCTGATGCGGGCCTCAATGCGGCCGAGGTCTATGCCGCGCTCCGCCGGTACAATCGCTTCGGCCTTGTCATGAAAGGTGACAATCGAAAGATAGTCTTCCTGCCGGAGGGTGCGCACCAGCATGGTAGCAGCGGCTTTGACCATATCCAGCCGCGGGCCGGCCATGCTGGTGGAGGTATCCAGCACGAGGCAGACATTGAGGGCGGGTTTCTGACGGTCTTCGGCGGTGGGGCGCGAGAGCAAATCCAACAGCACGTAAACGAGCTGGGGGCTGTTCATGGTGGGCAGCACGCTGCGGCTGTAAATGGCATTGACCATCACATCCGCCGGGGGGTCAATATCATTCGGCAGGAGCAGGTCATAGGCGCTGCGTTTCTGGGGGTTGGAGAGGGTTTCGTAGGCTTCCTGAACCTGCAGGAAGAGTTCGGTGGCTTCGGGGTCATCGCTGGTGTCTGGATGGAGGCGACGGGCGGCAGCATGGTAGGCGGCCCGCACCTCATCGGCGGTGGCCTTTTTGCGCAAGCCCAGCCGGGCGTAGAAATTATCCAGATAGCCAGTTGCCATAGGGCAGATTAATCCACCAGGCGCACAAGGATGGCGGTGATATTGTCCGGCCCGCCATGATGGTTGGCGGCTTCAATCAGGTTCTGGCAGGCGGTATGGGGATTGGGGGCGCTGACGATGATGTTGAACAGTTCGTCTTCCGGGACGACGCCCCACAGGCCGTCTGAACAGATAAGCAGGTAGCCGGGCTCCGGCATGCTGGCGGTGAAGACATCCGCCTCCACCGGCTCGCCCTGCCCCAGCGCGCGGTAGAGCATGGATTTCTGGGGATGGACGGCGGCTTCTTCGGCGGTAATCTGGCCGAGTTCTTCCAGCCGCTTGACGAGCGAATGGTCGCGGGTGAGGGTCTGGACGCGGCCATCCATGTAAATGGCGTAGGCACGCGAATCACCGACATGGGCGACG
>CAZEQN010000118.1:5997-7847 GCA_964514335.1 uncultured Anaerolineaceae bacterium | reverse complement strand
CATTTTGCGGCCGGTGAACGTGCCGGAGTGGAAAAAGCCGGGGTGAGGAAACCCGGGAGAGGCCAAGTTTGTGGGCCACAGTGGGCTGAAGCCCACTGTCTGACCCGGTCTAAATACACCAGACAGCGGGCTAAAGCCTGCTGTCTGGTTGCCAACCCTTAAAGTCCATTTATTTAGCCACTCCCGCAAACCCTTAGGGGCACATTAATCCGACTATAATGGTGTAATTTTAAAAGACGGCACCTAACTCTCACAGAGGAGGAATCGGCGATGCGCTTCAATGTACGTGTCTGTCTGGCCTGCTTGCTGGCCGTCTTGTTTGCTTTGGGCGGCGTGGCGGGGGAAGCCCGCGCCGCCATCTCGTTGCCGGGCAACCAGACCGAATGTGAGGCCATGGGCGGCTGGTGGTTTCATGCGGGGTATGTGAACGCCTATGCCTGTTTTCTTCCCACGAGCCTGTATCCGGATGTATGCCCCGGGTACACCCACCTGGTTTTTTCGCAAGATATAAGGGTCAATTGCTGGGATGGATCCAGCTATAGCAACGGCGCGGAGGTGGGCAGTACAGGGGCGGATTGTATTCTGGATGGCGGCCTGTGGGTCGGCAATTTAGATGGCACAGATGGGTTGTGCGTGTACCCGCAAGGCACCGCCAAAGCCCTGACGGCCTGTGGGCCAAACTACGACCTGATATTCACGATTGAGAACTCGTTGCTGCAAGGCGCGGGTCAATGCGGTTTGCCGGGCAATTATTCTGGCGGCGGCAGTTACCCGCCCTATGGCCGCTTTGGCGCGGCGGTGGAGGGCGAGCCGGGGGCAGGCAGTATGAGTCTGGGCGCGCCCAGGAATGGCAGCGTGAGTTTTGCGGCCGGGGCGTGTGCGGGCAAGTGCACCATCAACCCGAATCTGCCAGGCGGGGCGAAAGCCAACCTGCCAGCGGACGCGATCGCCACGCTATATTTCCGCAGCACGGATGCGGACGGCCAACCGGGTATGGGTTCTTACAGCGTGTGCTTTGCAGTCGGCGAGCTGACCAGCCCGGTGATTTATCGGTATGTCAGCGGGGCGTGGGTGGCGCAGGCGGTGACCATCAGCGGCGGCCAGGTGTGCGCCAGCGGCAGCGGGGATGGGGCGTACGCCCTGGGCGGCAGCTAACGGCACACTGGCATAATCGACTTATAGAGCAAGCCCACAACCTGATTGGAGGAGAAAAATGAAAACGTCAAAAGTGGCACAAGGATTGGTGGCATTTGTGCTGGGGCTGGCATTGGCATTGGGTGGAGTTGTCAGCCCAGCCATTGCCGCCATTACCCCCGAGGATGATTGCGAAGGTCAGGGCGGCACCTGGTTCGGTGATGGCGGGAGTTCCGAAGAGGGAGAATGCTGGATTGAAGACTTTGGCATTTTCTGTTACCTGTTTGGCTATAACTATATCGTGGCGATTTTCGATGGCGATGTTACTCCCGTCGCGATCGGTTGTGGCGATGACCTGGGCGGGGACGTGGATGTTTTTCCCATGGATGGACTCGCCATCGAGTGCGTACTGGAGGGCGGTACCTGGGCGGGGGTTGATTTTGAGAATGGCACCTGCACCTTCCCGGCGGGTCACGAGTACGCCCTGGATGATTGTGGCCCGGGCTTTGCCCTGGTATACACAATCGTTGATGACGATATCGTTGGCGACCCGGTGTGCGTAGTGAGCAGCAGCACGGGCGGCGGTGGCGGCGCGAACTACCCGCCTTATGGTCGCTTTGGCAATGCGGTACAGGGTGAAACCGGTGCCGGCAGTCTCTCGCTCGGTGGCCCGAAGAATGGCAGCGTGAGCTTTGATGCCGGGACGTGCGCGGGCA
>CAZEQN010000118.1:0-5897 GCA_964514335.1 uncultured Anaerolineaceae bacterium | reverse complement strand
CTCGGTGGCCCGAAGAATGGCAGCGTGAGCTTTGATGCCGGGACGTGCGCGGGCAAGTGCACCGTCAGCCCGAACCTGCCGGGCGGAGCCAAAGCCAGCCTGCCGGCGGACGCGATCGCCACGCTATATTTCCGCAGCACGGATACCGACGGTGAGCCGGGCAGCGGGACGTACACGGTGTGCTTCGCGGTCGGTGACCTGACCAGCCCGGTGATTTATCGGTATGTGGGCGGGGCGTGGGTGGCGCAGGCGGTGACCATCAGCGGCGGCCAGGTGTGTGCCAGCGGCAGCGGCGATGGGGCGTACGCCCTGGGCGGCAGTTAGCCGAGTTAGTCTCTAAAAGCAACCGCCCCGGCCAACTGGTCGGGGCGGTTTTTGTTTCAAGGGCATTCTTAGACCTCGTAGCCCATTTCCAGCAGGGCCGGGCCGAAGAGTTCGGCGGCGCGGGCCAGTTGCCCGGCGGTGAGGGCGGTACGGAAGCGCTCCGGCTGGCCCTTGTGGAAGTGCATGCCGCGGTCCTCCTTGCGGGTCTGGCCGGGGCGGTATTTCTCCAGGGTAGCGGGTACGCCCGGCAGGTCAGGGGCGATGCGCAGGGCGGCCAGCAGGCGGGCGGTTTCGGTCTCATAATCGCCCAGCAGGTCCTCGTAGCGCATCACCAGCGTTTGCGGGCGGGCGCGCCAGGCAGCCCAGATCTCCACATACAGGCGCATGAAGTCCAGGGCTTCCTCAATGGTGGTGAGGTGCGAGAAGGCGTTGGCGCGGCCGGCTTCCAGCCCGCGGCGGCCGTATTCATAGGCGGAGAGGGCCGCGGCGCGCGGGTCGCGGTAGACATAAATCGGTTTCAGCCAGCCGCGCTGCACCAGCCAGCCCGCCAGCGGTTTGGGCCCGGCATGGGTCTTGATGACATAACGCTGGCCGAGGGCGGCCGGCAGCAGAGTGGGCAGCAGGCGTTTGGCGGTCAGGGCGCCGATGTTGCAATTCACTTCGGTCAGGATGGGGGCGAGCAGAAAACGGCGGCGGATGGTGCGGGCATCCTGCCCGCCGGCGGCCACCACCAGGTCGTGCACAAGGTTGTAATGCCAGCCGGAGCCGGCCCGCGGCATTCCGGCCGCCAGTACCAATCTTGCCATTGCATTCGGGGGGCGCGCCCGGTTCATTTGCGGGCGGGCCGTAAAATCCTCTATAATAAGGGTGTAAACGCATAATACCATGATTGACCGACGGGAGTCTGACCGATGAACAAAATCTTCAACTTTATCTTTGGGGCCTTGCTGGGTGGTCTGGTAGGGGCCGGGCTGGCCCTGTTGCTGGCGCCCTACTCCGGCGAGGAACTGCGCGGTGAACTGCGCGCCCGCACGGCCGGTTTTCAGGCCAATTTGAGCGAGGCCGTCTCCAGCCGCCGCAGCGAACTGGAATTCCAGCTCTCGCAAATGCGCAAGCCGCGCCCGGAATAACCGGCTCCGCGTGAATTGATCGCCCCTGACCTGCAATCCTGGAACGGGCGCTGGCCGTTGCCGCGCCCGTTCCACCGCCTGTACATCGCCCTGCTGGCCGGGGCGCTTTTGTTGCTGTTGGTTGGGCCGGCCACCCCGGAGCCGCCCAAGCCCAGCCAGCGCATCCGCGCTTATACCCGCCCGTATGAATTTGATTACCTCAACTGGACCTTGAACGCGCTGGGCGTCAAATACCAGCAGGCCGCGCTGGGGGCGGCGGCTTACCTGGATGCTGAAAGCCAGCGTCAGGTCGTGCTGGATACGCGTGACCTCATCGGCCGGATTCAGCAGACCGAGGAGCGCCTGCGCGAAATCTATACCGACCCGGCGATTGATGACCCGCAAGCCGCCAGCGCCAGCCTGCGGGCCGAACTGGCCGAGCTGGAAGCCCAGCGCCGCCAACTGGCCCCGGTGGCTGAAAGCGTGTTGCAGAACATGGTGGCGCGGGTGGCCGCCGAACACGGCCTGACGCTGGCTGGGCAGCCGGTGCCGCCGGTGCTCTACCATGCCAGCCCGCTGCCCTGGGCGCTGATTGTTTCGCACCGCGACCGGATTGAGCAAGTGACAATGGTTTCCCTGCAAACGGACACCACCCTGGAACAGCACATCGCGCTGGAAGAGACCGTAGCGGCCGAACTGGATTATTCCACCCTGGTGGTGCCGGTGGGCGGGGTGGGCACCTACCCCACGATGGTCATTCAGACCACCAACCTGAATTTTCTGGCCGAGGTCGTGGCGCACGAGTGGATTCATAACTTTCTCTCGCTGCGGCCACTCGGCGCGCGGTACAGCGAAACCCCCGAACTGCGGATTATCAATGAAACCACCGCCAGCCTGGCGGGCGTGGAACTGGGCAATCAGGTGATTGCCACCTACTTCCCGGAATTTGCACCGCCCCCACCCGCACCACCCGCCCCGGCAACCACAGACCCCGCCCCACCTGCGCCGGCCCCGGCCGAGCCGCCCGCGTTTGACTTCCGGGCCGAGATGCGCGAAACCCGCGTGACGGTGGATGCCCTGCTGGCTGAAGGCAAGGTGGAAGAAGCCGAAGCCTACATGGAAACGCGGCGGGCAGTGTTCTGGGAGAACGGTTACCGGATTCGCAAACTGAATCAGGCCTACTTTGCCTTTCACGGCGCCTATGCGGATGAGCCCGGTGGGGCGGCCGGCGAAGACCCGGTGGGGGCGGCAGTGCGGCAGTTGCGGGCCGAAAGCGCCAGCCTGACCGAGTTCGTCAAACGCATCTCCTGGATTACTTCCTACGAAGATCTGCTGGAATTGCTGGCGGCGGAATAACCTGCCCCAGATGGTAGAATCCGGCCCATGAAAGACTGGAAATTCTGGCTCGGCGTGCTGGTGAGCGCGCTGTTTTTGTGGCTGGCCTTGCGCGGCCTGCACCTGGAGGATTTGTGGGGGGCGCTGGAGGGGGCGCGCTTCATCTGGCTGCTGCCGGGCATCGCGGTCTATTTTGTGGGGGTCTGGGCACGGGCCTGGCGCTGGCATTATTTGCTGCGGCCATTGAAGGCCATCCCCACCCGCACAATGTTCCCGATTGTGACGATTGGCTACATGGGCAACAACATCTACCCGGCGCGTGCCGGTGAAATCCTGCGAGCGGTGGTGCTCAAACGGCAGGAAGGCGTGCCCGTTTCGGCCTCGCTGGCGACTGTGATTGTGGAGCGCGTCTTTGATGGGGTGGTGATGCTGGCCTTTGTGTTCCTCAACCTGCCCGAACTCGCCAAACTGACGGCCGACTCCGGCTTTGTCGGTAACATCCAAAACCTGACGGTATGGGGCGCGGCGGCTTTTGCGGCCGCCCTCGGCGGCTTTCTGCTGGCGGCCATGTTCCCGGCTCGCAGTGAGGCGCTGTCGGGCTGGTTCATCCAGCGGCTGCTGCCCGAACGCCTGCGCGAAAAGGCGCTGGGGATTACCAGCCGCTTTCTGGGCGGGCTGGCGGCGTTGCGCTCGCCGCGCGAGGTGCTGATGGTCTTCGCCACTTCGGCGGTCATCTGGCTGCTGGAAACCGGCAAGTACTGGTTCGTGATGCACGCTTTTGACTTTGAAGTGTCTTTCTTTGCCCTGATGCTGATGAATGGGATTGTCAATCTGGCCACCACCATCCCCAGCGCGCCGGGCTATGTGGGCACCTTTGATGCTCCCGGCATTGCGGTGCTGACGGCCTACGGCGTGCCGCAGGCGCTGGCGGCTGGTTACACCCTTGTTTTGCATGTCGCCCTGTGGCTGCCGATTACGGCGCTGGGCGTCTATTATGCGCTGAAAGCCGGGCTGCGCTGGGGCGAAGTGCCGGCCAGCGAGGCCGAACTCAAACCGACTGGATGAGGACGACTGGATGAAGATTTCTTTTCGTAAGGCCGACATCGGTTTTGTGGCGTTGTGGCTGGCGGCGGCGCTGGCGGCGCGCCTGCTGTTTGACCTGTTCAGCCCCGCGCTGCCAACCGGCTGGTTGTGGCCGCTGGCGTTGAGCGCCCTGGGGCGCGGGCTGTTTCAGGGGCTGGCGTTGCGCGGCCGGCTGAATGGGCTGCACTGGGGGGCGCTGACGGCCGCCGGGGTGCTGGTGTATGGCGCGCTGGCCAACTATTTACAGCCCACGCTGACCAGCGCCCTGCAAAACGCGGCCGGGCGCGGCGAGACCGAGTTCATTGCTTTTGTGATTGGCCTGCAACTGGTGCAGGGTGCGGTGATTGGCCTGTTCCAATGGTTCGCGCTCAAATCTGCCAGCCGAACACCGGACCTGTGGGTGCTGGCTTCGGCGCTGGCCTTTGGGGTGGGCATGGCGCTCAACCTCGCCCTGCTGGATACACCCCTGGCGCCGCGGCGTGAACTGCTGGCGGCCGGACTGGCCGGGCTGGTGGGCGGCCTGGCGCTGGTGCGATTGTTGCGCGGCGCGCCAGAGAATTCACCTGAATTGCAGCCGGAGGACGCATGACCAAACGCATGCACATCGCCATTCTGGGCGCGGGCTTCGGCGGCATGGCCGCCGCCTATGACCTGGCCCGTGCCGGGCACACGGTAACGATTTATGAAGCTGAAAACCATGTCGGTGGGCTGGCCTCCGGCTTTAAACAACCGGGCTGGAAGTGGAGCGTGGAAAAGTTCTACCACCACTGGTTCGCCAGCGACAGCCACATGCTCGGCCTGCTGGATGAACTCGGCCTGCGCCACAAGGCGCAGTTCCCGCGCCCCTATACGGTGCTGTACCACAATGGCGAGTGGCATCCGTTTGATTCAATTACTGCCGCCATCAAATACCCCGGACTGGGCTGGGGGTTGGACAAAGTGCGCTTTGGGCTGGTGGGGCTGTACCTGCGGGTGAGCAACAACTGGCGCGGGCTGGAGCGCAGCACGGTGGATGCCTGGATGCGGCGCTGGGCCGGCGAGCGGGTGTATAAGCAGATGTGGGAGCCGCTGATGGTCGGCAAGTTCGGGCCGTACGCCAAACAGGTCAATATGGCCTGGTTGTGGGCGCGCCTGCATGCTCGCACCACCAACCTTGGCACCTATGAAGGCGGCTTTCAGGCCTTTGCAGATGATTTTGCCGGAATTTTGCGCGGCATGGGCGTGGATATCCAGCTCGGCCTGCCCGCTAACGAGGTGGTGAAACTGCCCGGCGGGCGGCTGGCGGTGACGACCGGCGACTCGCAGACGATGGCGGCCTACCACCAGGTCTTGGTCACGACTTCGCCCGGCCTGCTGGCGCGCCTGGCCCCAACCCTGCCGGGCGAGTACCTCAAGGGCCTGCTGGGCCTGAAGAGCATGGGGGCGGTGGTGCTGACGCTGGCGCTCAAGGGGCCGGTCAGCCCGCAGGGCTATTACTGGTACAACATCCCCAAGGAGGCGGGCTTCCCGTTTCTGGCGCTGGTGGAGCACACCAACTTTGTGCCGAAGGAAAATTTCGGCGGCCAGCATATCGTGTACTGTGGCGATTATCTGGAATCCAACCATGAGTATTTCAACCTCACCGAGCAGGAATTGCTGGAACGCTTTGTACCCGGCATCCAGCGGATTAACCCCGCCTTTGATATCTCATGGGTGAACAAGGTCTGGCTGCACCGCACCAAGTACGCCCAGCCGGTGCCGCTGGTGAACCACTCGGAGAATATCCCGGCCATCCGCACGCCGATTGAGGGGCTGTATTTTGCGAGCATGAGTCAGGTGTATCCGTGGGACCGCGGCACGAATTTCGCAGTGGAGATTGGCCGCCGGGCGGCGCGCGAGATGCTGGAGGATAATGCCGGGGAGTGAGGGGGGAGCAGTAATTGGTAAGTGCTCTGTTGCAGGGACGCTGATATAGGAACCCTTGTCACCCTGAGCGAATGGAGTTGGGCTTCGCCCAACTCTTAAGCAAACGCCTTTGGCGTTTGCCAGCGAAGGGTCGCGAGTCGG
>CAZEQN010000117.1:0-7887 GCA_964514335.1 uncultured Anaerolineaceae bacterium | reverse complement strand
TGTACCGCCGCCAGGTCGGCTGCCAGCATTGGGCGCATCTTGCACGTCGCTCGGCTGGTCGGCGGCGCGGCAGCCGCATTATCCCAGACCAGCACCACTACATTGTGCGCATGCCGGAAACCATCCATGTGCAGCAAATCCTTAAACCAGTTCTGCAGCGGGATGGCCGCCACATGCTTTACCGGCAGTTCACCCAGTTGCTTGCGCGCCAGCGGCCACAATGCCCCCCATGCTTCGGCCACCTCTTCCCCCGCCGCCGCCGCAAACACCCGAATCCACGCCACCCCCGGCGGGTCCGGCGGGCAGGCCAGCGCCGCCACCACCCGGTCATCCTGTTCCGCAATCAGGTACGGAGACAGTCCCAACCAGTCCAACGGCGGCCGCCAATCCAGATGGCGATGCACATGCGTTTCAAAATGCAATATATTCGCCAGTTGGCCGCGGTCTTTGTCTTCCGCTGGTCTTACACGCGCCCGGGTTTTGAGAAGCGGAGAGTTGAAGTTCAAGAGGTATCCAGAGAGTGGTGCAGGTGAAATCGAGTCAGTCTGCTACAGGATATATAGCACGATTGCAACCGATTGGCAAGCCGACCGAACGCCTAAGGTTTCTAAAACCATCCAACGCCCAGCCACTAGAACTGAATGCAAACCTGCCCGCCAAACTGCAATGCGACTTAGTTCGCTCGGGCCTTGTCTTCCAGTAAAACATCATCCACAAAACGCGCCACCACCTGCGGGTCAAACAATCGTCCGGCTTCGGCCCGCAAGTACTGGATGGTCTGTTCCCGCGACCACGCTTTACGGTAGGGCCGGTCGCTCGTCAGCGCATCCCACACATCCACGACCGCAAAAATGCGCGCCGTCAGCGGGATTTCCGTGCCCTTCAACCCGCGCGGGTAGCCGCTGCCATCCCAACGTTCATGATGACAATACGGGATATCCAGCGCCGGTTTCAGATAATCAATCCCTTCCAGGAACTGCCGGGCATAATCCGCATGTTTTTCTATGAGCGCCCGTTCCTCCGGAGTTAGCGGCCCCGGTTTCAACAGCACACCGTCCGGAATCGCCATTTTGCCGATGTCATGCAACAAAGCCCCCCGGGTAACATGTTGCAACTCATCCGGCGAAAGCCCCATCAACACCGCCAGGCGCGCCGTCAATTCGGTCACTCGCTGGGTATGGCCCTCGGTTTCCTTATCCCGCAGGTCAAGCGCATGCACCCAACCGCGCAGGGTATTGCTGTAGGCTACTTCCAGTTCGGTCTTTGCCCGTTGCAATCGGTCAAACAATTCCGCATTGCTCACGGCAATCGCCGCCTGTTCCGCCAGGGCCAGCAGGAAAGACACCCAATCAGCGCTCGGTTCAAACGGCGTGCGCTGGAAAATTTCCAACACCCCCAGCACTTCGCCCTTGGCCACCAGCGGCGCCCCAAAATACGCCCGCAGCCCTTCGCGCCGCCACAGTTCGCCTTCAATGGCGATTCCTTGCACCGCCTCAATATCCGGCACCTGCATTAACTTGCGCTCCAGCGCCGCCCGCCCCGCGAACCCTTCGCCCATCCGCAACAATGTCTTTTCAATCTCACGGGTATGGAAACCGCGCCCGGCCGAGTACACCAGGGCCCCACCTTGAAACAGCAAAACACTCGCCGCATCTGCCTTGAGCTGTACCAGCACCTGGTCCAGTAGCACTTTCAACGTCAGTTGGATATCCAGGCTGGATGTAATGGCGATATCAATATCCCGCAGCGCCTGTAACTGCCCCAGATGCAGTTGCGCATCTTCAAACAGGCGCGCATTTTCCAGCGCCAGCGCCGCCCGTTCCGCAAACAGCCCCAGCACCCGCTCGTCTTCTTCCGTAAATGCGTCTGTGTCTGCGCTCTGAATATCAATCACGCCCAGCGCCAACTCGCCAATCTTTAGCGGAATGGCAATTTCTGAACGCGCCGCCTGCCAGTTGGGGATGTATTCCGCCATCTGACGCACATCGCCCACATTAATCGTTTTCGCCTGTTGGATTGCCCGCGGCGCCAGGCCCTTGCCATCCACAAACAACCGGCCCTGTCGCACCTCGGCCGCATATTCCCCACCCACCGCCACCCGTTCCAGTTCGCGTTCCCCGGCTCGCACCAGGATCACGCTGCAATTGGATTTGCCAAACTCTTCCAGCACAGACCGTACTACCTGGTCAGCCAGCTCGCGCCGGTTGGGAGTGTGTCCGGTCAACAGTGATTCAGAGGCCCGATACAACCGTGATAATTCCAGGTTGCGCCGGTTAATCTCTTCCTTGGCTCGTTCCAGTTCACCCACCTGCTGCGCCAGTTCCAATGCCACCGCCCGGGTTTCGTCAAACAATTTTTCGGTTGTTTCGTGCAACTCCGAACGGTGCAGGGCGCTGGCAGCGATGTTGGCAATCGCTTCCAGCACATGCTCATCATCCGTCTGGAATGGTTTCCCCCGCCCCACCCACAGCACCCCCAGTACCACGCCGTGCGCTTCCAGCGGCAGGGCCATTGCCGCGGTCATGCCTGCCCACATTTCCGGCCGGGTAAAACGCCCGTCCGGCGCGTTCTGCAAATCATTATTGATAAATGTTTGCGGATTCTGGATGATTAAACCCGTCACGCTTTCACCGGGCTTAAACCGTGTTCCAATGTAGTGCGCCCAGCGCCCGTGCGCCGCCTCCAGCACATAGTCGCCCTGTTCAGAATCCAACAACGTCAGCGAAACTGCGTCTGCTTCCAGCAGATCCGCTACCTGGTCAATCACCAGTTCGGTGATTTCCTGATGGCTCTCTGCCAGCCGCAAGGCCTGGCTCACTTGCGCCACCGCCTGCAGCAGCCGCTCGCGTTGCCGGCGGGCGGTGACATCTCGTTTAATGGAAATGAAGTGCGAAATCCGGCTCTGGTCATTAAACACCGGCGTTATCGTCTGCTGTTCAATGTAAGTGCTGCCATCCTTACGCTGGTTCACCATCTCACCCTGCCAGATGGCCCCTGCCCGGATGGTATTCCACAACTCTTCAATCACTTCTGGCCGCGTTTCAGCCGACTGCAAAATGGTGGCCTGCCTGCCCACTGCTTCTTCTGGCAGGTAACCAGTCAGGCGGGTAAAGGCCGGGTTCACCCAGGTAATCGCCCCCTCTGCGTCAGTCATCACCATCGCTTCTGCCGCTGCCTCCAGCGCCTTGGACTGCACCCGCAGTTGCTGTTCAATACTGGCCCGCGCGGTAATATCCGTTACCGTCCCCCGCAGCAGAGCCGCCTTGCCCGGCAAGCGCACCAGGCGCACTTCGCACAATACCTCGCGGCCATCCGCCGAAGTATGCAGCCACTCAAAGACTGGCAGTTGCCCGGCCAGCGCCTGCTTTAAGTAGCCGCGCGCCGCCTTCGCCGAAGGTCGCCCATCCGGTTGGTTCTCCGGGCTCAAGTCAATGGGCCCCCGCCCCAGCAGCTCGGCCCGCGGCAGGCCATACAGCGCCTCTGCCATCGGGTTCGCTTCCACAAACTTTTCTGTCTCTACGTCCAAAATTACAATCGCTTCGGTGGCATGTTGCACTAATGCCCGGAAGCGTTCTTCCGTCTCGGCCAGCGCGTTCTGGGCCTGCACCAGAGCGTTCACATTTTTTTCTACATAAAACACATGCGGCTCGCCCCCCCACTCAATAATAGAAGCCGACAACAAGCCGTTCAGGATTTCGCCGCTTTTCGTCCGGAAACGCGCTTCAAAATTCTCCACCGCCCCATGCAATTCCAGTTGTTCCACCAGTTTTTGGCGGTCGGCATAATCCACCCATATCTTCATCGCCTTGGAAGTCCGGCCCAGCGCTTCTTCTGCACTGTAGCCCGTAATCTCGCTAAAGCCGCGGTTGACATACACATACCGGCCATCATCCAGCCGGTTAATATGAATGCCATCCGGGCTGTTTTCAAATGCCAGCCGGAAACGCTCTTCGCTTTCCTGCAACGCCGCTTCTGCCTGCTTGCGTTGCGTGATTTCAAAGGCTGTCCCCAAAACCGCCCGCTCGCCATCCACCTCAATCACCGTTCCGGTAAATTCCACCCAGCGCACTTCGCCAGACTTGGTTTGCAGTTTAACCTCGTACCGGCTGGGCACATCCGCGCCCTGCTGGCGCGCCATCCCGCGTTCCTTAACCAGGTCCTGCATATCCGGGTGCACCAGTTCCCAGAAGGCCTTTTTCAACAGTTCCGCCCGGCTGTAGCCGGTCAGTTCTTCCGCCCGCCGGTTGGCAAACACCATTTGCGTCCCGCGAAACATAAACGCCGCCGCCGAAATCGATTCAACCAGCGTACGAAAGCGCTCTTCGCTCTCCTCCAAACTGGCCTGGGCCAGCTTGCGGTCAGTGATATCAAAGGCCGTGCCCAACAAGGCCCGGCGGCCATCATACTCAATCGGGCTGATGGTTAGTTCCAGCCAGCGCACTTCGCCCCCCTTGGTCAATAAGCGCAATTCCATCTGCGGCGAAACCGCCGCATCCCGCTGGCTGGTTTGCTGGCGCTCCTGCCGGCTCCGGCGGTCCTCGGGGTGCATCAATTCTTCCACCTGCATTCGGGTCAGTTCCTGGGCGCTGTACCCGCTCAACCGCTCCAATTCCGGGTTGGCAAAAGCCAATCGGCCATGCACCGAATCATAGATGAACACCGCCGCCCGTACCGTGTTCACCATCAGGCGCAGTTGGTTTTCAGCCTCGCGCCGCCGTTCTTCCGCTTCCAGCCGTTCGGTCACATCATGGTGGGCTACCACAATCCGCAGCGGCTTGCCTGCAAAGCGCGTCACCCGCGCCACAAACCAGCGCTTCTCGGTCGGAGAATGGCACGGGTAAGTCACCTCCACCGCCGTGCGCTTGCCCTTAATCATCTGCCGGATCCCCGCCGCGATTTCCTGGGCCACCGGCTGCTCTTCGCCGCGCACCGCATCACACACCGCCAGGTAATTCACCCCAATTCCATCCGCCGGGCTGGCCAGTTGGTTTTGCTGGCCAAACTCCACCCAGGCCTTGTTCACCGCCAGTATCACCCCATCGCCATCCAGCACGGCGATGTTCGCCGCCAGCGCGTCCAGCGTATTCTGGGCCATCTCTTCGGAGGCCACCAGTTCGGCCACCAGGTCTGCATTTTGCAAAGCAACCGCCAGGTGGTTGGCAAAAGCCTGCACCACCGGCAATTGCTCTCGCTCAAACCCCGGCGATTCAATCGAAAGCACCCCATACGTCCGGCCGCCAGCGATTAATGGCGCATACACCCCCGCCTGGCTGCCCAGCAACTCCACGATTTTACGAAGAAATCGGCGCGCCTTTTTGGGTAAAAGCTCCACCACCACCGAACGCGAATCGGCCACAAAAACGGCTTCTCTGCTTTCCAGCGCGTCCCGGAAAACCGCAACTTCCTGCGCCGCGAACTCATACCCCTGAATTTTCAGCCCGGTCAGACCCTCCAGCGCCTTCACCAGCCGCGGCGCAATCGCCACGCTCGCCACCTGCAATGTTTTGCCATCCGGTTGCAACAGGTGAATACCGCCCCGCAACCCGAGGTCGCGTAATTCCCCCACAAAGGCGTCAAAGACATCTGCCCGCGCAAGCGCCGCCCCCTGCAAACGTGCTGCCGCGGCATTCAACGAGTTCATCAATTCATAAGCAGGCTGGTTGTCCGCCAGCGCTGAATTTTTCACGCACGCAGTCCTTCCGCCGGTGCCGCGGCAGAGAATGACAACAAACAGAAGGTGGGTGCACTCCCAGGCACTCCACCTCCTCCACATCCATTATAAGACGGAACTCCCACACCTAACCCGTACCTTTGTACGGGTTGAAATGCCGTGTGATTTTATCCGATTTTCAGGTTTTTTCGCACAAAGCCAAGGATTTTTTGCAAAAACCGATGTTTCAAGCTCAAGTTCTTCACCCCCGCCAGGCCTATATCCATGCTCGCCAGCGCTTCCAGATTCCGTCCGCTCCGGATTTGCAACGCCGTCAGCGCCTTCATCACGTCGGCCCGCAATTCATGCTCCCCCAGCTCCTTCAGCAACGCCGAGCTGCGCTCATAGTCGGCCTCGGCTTCGGCCAGTTTCCCCAGCCCATCCAGCGCCGCCGCCCGGTTGCCATACGCCATCGCCAGTTTCAAACGCTCGCCAGCCTGTTCAAATACCGCGGCCGTACCTTCTACGGCCGCCAACGCCCCGGCGGCATCTTTAGCCTGCAGGCGCGCCACACTCACATTGTTTGCCATTTCTGCCGCCAGTACCGCCTCGCCCGCCAGCCGGTAACCTTCGGCCGCCTGCTCAAAACGCCCCGCCGCCCCGGCATAATCGCCGCGGCCGTACAACGCCCGGCCTTCTTCGGCCAGTTGGGTCGGCGCCAGTATGGTATTCATCAGCCACTCTGGAAAACAGCGTCGCGGTCTAGATGGTAATTTCCAGCAGGCTCTCGGCAATCGAGCGTAATTCAGCCGAAGACATTCGGCTAAGCTTCATCGCGATTTCAAGATACGGCTGGTTAACCCGTTTGCTCACAAAAGCCTGGACCTCACGCGGCAACGCCCGGAATTCCGAGCCCGCCCGCCGTTCCAGCAGGTAGCCGCCCACCGGAGTGGCCGGGTCCACAAAATCCGGCACCGTCAGGTCAACCAGGCGCGCCAGCAATTCCAATTCCGGTAACGGCAGCGCGGTTTCCCCGGCTTCGTATTTTTTCAGACGCGCCGGAGAGATACCCGTCTTGTCCTTAATCTGGGTCGTCGTCAGGTTCGCCCGCATCCGGGCCTGCTCCAGCGTTTTCCCCACATGGCGGTCTCGTAAAGCCAGGCTGTGTTCAATAAATTCGTCTTCCACCAGTGGCGGGTCATCCCCCAGAATATCTTCCGTCCAAAAATGTTCCAGCGGCAGGTTGAGAAAATAGCACAGCAATTCCAATTCCGGCAACGAAGGACTGCGCCGCCCATTCTCAATCGATGTGATAGAGCCGGCCGATACGCCAATCGCCGCGCCAGTTTCTGACTTGGACTTCCCCGCCGTTTCACGGGCATCCCGAATCAATAGTCCCAGCTTTTTCGCTCGCAAAGTCAGGGCGGTCTTTATGCTCTTGGTCATCCAGTGACTCCTTCATTCATTGCCTCGGCCATTCAGACCCTGCCTGATTATATATCCCCTTCCCCCAATGCACAAATCCAGCCCGCTTCAGGTTCACGCCCCGCTATAGGTTATACGCCGCTGCCCGGCATAAAGATTTGCGCCCCCAGGTCAAAGCCCGCCGCCTTCAAGCGCGCCATGAACATCGGCCGGATGCCCGTCGCCCGCAGTTCACCCTGCACCTTCCCCTCCGGACTCACGCCGGTCTGCTCAAACCGAAAGACATCCGTCAGAATGACTGTATCGCCTTCCATGCCGCCCACCTCGGTCACATAGGTCACTTTGCGGCTGCCATCCGTCAGGCGCGTTTGCTGCACAATCAAATCCACCGCCGAGGCAATCTGCTGGCGCACCACTTTAATCGGCAGGTCCATCCCGGCCATCAGCACCATCGTCTCAATTCGCGCCAGCGCATCCCGCGGCGCGTTGGAATGCAGGGTCGTCAGCGAGCCGTCATGCCCGGTATTCATCGCCTGCAACATATCAAAGGCTTCCCCGCCGCGCACCTCGCCCACCACGATCCGGTCCGGCCGCATCCGCAGGGAGTTGCGCACCAACCCCCGGATGTCCATCCCGCCCTTGCCATCCACATTCGGCGGCTTGGTCTCCAGCCGCACCACATGTTCCTGTTGCAATTGCAGTTCGGCCGCATCTTCAATCGTTACAATCCGTTCCTTATCCGGAATAAAGGAAGACATAATATTCAGCAGTGTCGTCTTTCCGCTCCCCAGAAATCCGGTCACGATAAAGGT
>CAZEQN010000116.1:0-7926 GCA_964514335.1 uncultured Anaerolineaceae bacterium | reverse complement strand
AGACCGTGTAATTAAGATTAGAGCGCCGGTCAATTCAAATGGGAGGTTCAGCATGGCACTGTCTGAAATCCTGGGGATTGATGTCTCCAAGGCCAAGCTTGATGTTGTGCGCCGCGCGCCGCAGCACCAGGCTGAATACCGTGTCTTTGACAATTCCAGCCAAGGGATCACGGAATTTCTCGAGTGGCTCGCTGATGCGCCACCCAAAGAGTTCCATGCCTGTCTGGAAGCAACGGGGCACTACGGGGCGCAGGTAGCGCAACTGCTACATACCGCCGGCGTGCGAGTGAGCATTGTAAACCCGGCCCAAATCAAGGCGTTTGCCCGCAGCCAGCTCTCCCGGAACAAAACCGACAAGCAGGATGCGTTTGTCATCGCTGAATTCTGTGCCGCCCAGGAGCCTTTGCCATGGCAGCCACCCGATGCACAGCACGCCGAATTCCAGGCCCTGGTTCGACACATGGTCATCCAGCGTAAGCTGCGTGAGCGGGAACGCTCCCGGCTGAGAACGGGTCATCTTTTGCAGCAGATTGCAGAGCGCGTACGCGCCCTGGATGATTTTCTCTCGCAACAGGTGGAAGAGACCGAGCAACTTATCGAAGGAATGCTGGCAGGAGCCGAAGAGCTTCGCCTCCCCCGGCCAATTCCGCCTGCCCCACCCCCTTTACATTCCCGCCGCGCCCCTCGCCAGCCCGCCGCCTTGCCAGTAGAATCAGGCGGACGGTATCTGCACCACAATGGGATGGGTGAAGTCATAGACTCTCGCAGTTCAGACAGCGGGCTTCAGCCCGCTGCCGCTCAAAGAACCCCCCGCCGTCAAGCCCTTTACAAAAGCATGTGACATATATGACAGCATGTGACAAAATTTTAAAACGGGGTGTATGTATGTCATATGTTTTGTCATATCCCCCCGCTCTCGTGGACGCTTGCGGACACCGTCAGGACGCATCGCGGACACCCCGCGGACAAAGGGGATGTGGGGGCATGTCATCTCCAGACAGCGGGCTTTAGCCCGCTGCGGCTCCCCCGCCCCAAGTCTCCCCGTCCCCCGCTGGCAACGAAACCCAAACCCGCATAGAATACCCCCCATGACCCCCGCCAAACTCACTTCCTCCCAACCCCTGCGTACCGCCCTGCTGCTGGCCCTGCTGGCGGCTCTCTACCTTCTGCCGCGCCTGCCCTACCTCGGCCAATACGTCACCGCCGATGAACCGATGTTCGCCAAGCAGGGCGGCCAGTTCTACTACGCCCTCGCCAACCGCCAGTGGGCCGCCAGCGAAGTCGGCAACCACCCCGGCGTCACCTACCAGTGGTCCGGCGCGGCCGGCTTCCTGCTCGAATTCCCCGAGTTCCGCGACCTCGGCTCGGCCGACATCTCGGACGGCCACTTCCGCAACCTGCTGCTGCGCCAGGCGCAAAGCCCGCTGGCCCTGCTGGCCGCCGAACGCCTGACCACCATCCTGTTCCACACCCTTTTCTTCCTGGCCATCTTCCTCTATCTGCGCCAAATCCTCGGCCCCGCTCCGGCGGCCTTTGCCAGCCTGCTGCTGGCCTTCGAGCCGACCATCTTCACCTACTCGCGCCTCGTCCACTCCGAACTGTTCCTCGCCGAAGGCCTGCTGCTCTCCCTGCTGGCGTTTTTCGTCTGGCAGCGTGGCGGCGGCTGGCCGCACCTGCTGCTCTCCGGCGTGTTCGCTGGCGTGGGCTTGCTCTCCAAAACCCCCGCCGCCATCCTCATCCCCTTCATCGGGCTGATGGCGCTCCTGCCCCTGCGCCACCCCGAACCCGGCCAGCCGCTGGCGGCGCGCCTCGGCCGCGTCAGCCTGCACCTTGCCCTCTGGGGGCTGGCCGCCATCGTCACCCTGTTCCTGTTCTACCCCGCCCTGTGGGTCAACCCGCTGGATGTCCTCGGCCGCCTGTGGCGCTTCACGACTGAATCCAGCGTGGGCGACCACCTCTCGACCGTCTTCTTCAATGGCCGCATCTACCCCGATGGGGCGATTGGCCCGCAAGTCTGGTATTACTACCCACTCACCTACCTCTGGCGCACCACCCCCGTCGTGCTCATCGGTCTGGCGCTGGCCGCCCTGTTTGCCGCCCGCCGCGCCCTGCCCGCCGCCTGGCGCGGTCTGGCCCTGCTGCTAACCGCTTACCCGGCTTACTATGTCTTTGCGCTCAACTTCTCGGTCAAGAAATTCGACCGCTACCTCGTCCCCGCCCACCTGCCGCTGGCGCTGCTGGCGGCCCTCGGCTGGCTGGCGCTGTTCCTCTGGCTGGCGGGCCGCTGGCCGCGCCTCAAAACCCGCGCCGCCGCGCTGGGCGCCGCCCTGGTGCTGCTGGCCTTGCAGGTCCTGCCCCTCATCCAGACCGCCCCCTATTACATCAACTACTACAACCCGCTCATGGGCGGGCCGCAGAAAGCGCCGGAAGTGCTGATGATTGGCTGGGGCGAAGGGCTGGACGAAGCCGCCCGCTACCTGAACCAGATTCCCGGCATCGAAGACAAGTCGGTGGTCGTGTGGTATGCCAACACCTTTAACTATCACTTTCACGGCGTCGCCACCGAAATCCGCATCCACGCCCTCACCCCCGAAGACCTGGAAATCGCCCTCGCCGCCGACTACATCGTCACTTACACCCACACCTGGCAGCGCCGTTCCGGCCCCACCCTGCTGGATGTCCTCGAAACGCTGCAGCCGATTCACCGGGTTGTCATCCGCGGCGTGGAGTACGCCCAGATTTATCAGCTCAATCCATGACCGCCCAACAAAAAACCGGGGCGGCTTGCGCCATCCCGGTTCCTTCAATACTTGTCCAACTCCCCGCCGCCGTTCAGCGGAGTCGAGGCTTCAGCCGAGTACTTGCTCGTTCTCTATCTCTACTCTCTGCTCACGCTCTTTACTTCGGTTGCTGCTTCGCCCAGCTATCCTTGAGCCCCACAATCCGGTTGAAGACCGGCTGGCCGGGTTTGCTCTCCACGGGGTCGGCGTAGAAATAGCCGTTGCGCACAAACTGGAAGCGCGCCCCCGTCGCCGCCTGCATCAGAGCCGGCTCCACCACCGCCGTCAGCGTTTCGAGCGAGTCCGGGTTGAGGCTGGCGATGAAATCATCCGTGTCGGGCGCGTCCGGGTCATCGGTTTCGGTCCGCAGCAGCGGGCTGTACAGCCGCACGGCGGCCTGTGCCCCGGCGCTGGCCGACACCCAGTGGATTGTGCCCTTCACCTTGCGCCCATCCGGCGCGGCCCCGCCCAGGGTGGCCGGGTCGTAAGTGCAGCGCACCTCGGTGACCTTGCCGTCCGCATCGGCCTCAAAGCCGGTGCAGGTAATCAGGCAGGCGTGCATCAGGCGCACTTCCTGCCCCGGCGCCAGCCGGAAGTACTTGGGCAGCGGCTCGGCCATGAAGTCATCCTGCTCGATGTAAATCTCGCGCGTCAACGGCACGCGCCGGAGTTCTGCTTTAGTCTCGTCGTGGCGGTAATAATCCACCTCGAACCATTCGGTCTGGTCGGCGGGGAGGTTCTCAATCACCACTTTCAGCGGCCGCAGCACGGCCATGGCCCGCGGCGCAATCGGTTCCAGGTCGGCACGCAGGGTGTGCTCAAACAGGGCGTAGTCAATCGTGCTGTTGGTCTTGGCCACGCCAATCGTCTCGGCAAAGGCGCGCAGGGCTTCCGGCCGCACGCCGCGCCGCCGCAGACCGGAGAGGGTCGGCATGCGCGGGTCATCCCAGCCGCTGACGTGGCCTTCATTGACCAGCCGCAGCAGTTTGCGTTTGCTCATGACGGTGTGGCTCAAATCCAGCCGGGCGAACTCAATCTGCTGCGGGGCATAAATCTCCAGCGCTTGCAGGCACCACTCGTAGAGCGGGCGGTGGTTGACGAACTCGAGGGTGCAGATGGAATGGGTGATGCCCTCGATGCTGTCGCTCTGGCCGTGGGCCCAGTCGTAGGTCGGGTAGATGCACCATTTGTCGCCGGTGCGCGGGTGGCTGGCCTTGAGAATGCGGTACAGCACCGGGTCGCGCAGATTGATGATAGGCGAGGCCATGTCAATCTTGGCGCGCAGTACGCGGCTGCCTTCGTCAAACTCGCCGGCTTTCATGCGCTCGAACAGGTCGAGGTTTTCGGCGGCGCTGCGCTCGCGCCACGGGCTGTTTTTGCCCGGCTGGGTCAGCGAGCCGCGGTATTCGCGGATTTCATCCGGGCTCAAGTCGTCCACATACGCCAGCCCCTTGTTAATCAATAGGACCGCCCAGTCATAGAGCTGGTCGAAATAATCCGAAGCGTAGAGTTCGGCATCCCACTCAAAACCCAGCCAGCGCACATCTTCCTTGATGGCGTCAATGTACTCCTGCTCTTCTTTAGTGGGGTTGGTGTCATCAAAGCGCAGGTTGGTTTTGCCGCCGTACTGCTGCGCCAGCCCGAAATTGAGGCAGATGCTCTTGGCATGCCCGATGTGCAGGTAGCCATTCGGCTCCGGCGGGAAGCGGGTATGCACCCGCCCGCCGTTCTTGCCGCTGGCGAGGTCGTTTTCCACGATTTCATGGATGAAGGATTTGGGAGCGATGTTTTCGGTCATGGTGTTTTGCTCAAAGGAAGGAGAACCCCTGTGGCGTGGATTAAGTAAGCGGTTCAAGCAGGTCCAGAGCGTAATGCAACCGCGCCAGCGTTACGTCCCGCCCCAGAATTTCCATGCTTTCAAACAGTGGCGGGCTGACCGGTTGGGCGGCGGTGGCATTGCGCAGCAGCCCGAACAACTGCCCGGCTTTCAGCCCCAGTTCTTCTACCAGGGCGCGCAGTTTTTCTTCCATCGCCGTGTGGCTCCACTCCGGCAGGGCTTCCAGTTCAGCCGTTGCCCGCGCCAGGGCGGCGCGCGATTCGGCGGCGGTCAGGTCTTTGGCAATCAGGCTTTCGGGGGTCGGCTCGACCTTGTCCTTGAAGAAGAAGGCCATCCAGTCCGGCGCTTCATCCAGCGTGACCATGCGCTCGCGGATGATGGGCGCGATGCGGGTCACGGTTTCACTATCGGCGGGCAGGCCGGCGGCGGCTAGAAACGGCATGCAGCGCCGCGCCAGTTCTTCGGGTGGCAGGGCGCGCAAGTGCAGGCTGTTGAAATGGTCCAGTTTCTTGAAGTCAATGGCGGCGTTCGAGGGGTTGAGGCGGTCAATGGTGAACTTGCTCACCAGGTCTTCAAGGGTGAAAAATTCAGTGGAATCATCGTACGACCAGCCCATAAGGGCGACCCAGTTCAGCACGCCTTCGGGCAGGAAGCCCAGCCCACCCATCTCCTTTATGAAGATAGTCTGGCCGGTCAGGCGCATGGCCTCGGTTTCGCGCTTGCTCATCTTGCCCTTGCCGCTCGGCTTGAGGAACAGCGAAAGATGCACCCACTCCGGCTCGGTCCAGCCAAAGGCGCGGTAGATGTGGGCGTGCAGCGGCAGGGAGGGCAGCCACTCTTCGCCGCGAAAGACATGCGTTATCTTCATCAGGTAGTCATCGGCCATCGCCGCCAGGTGGTAGACCGGCAGCCCGTCGGACTTCACAATCACTGAGTCATCCAGGTTGCGATTTTCAAAAGTAATGTCGCCGCGCAGCCGGTCGGTGACGGTGATGCTGCCTTCGCGCGGCATCTTGAAGCGAATGACATGCTCGGCCCCGGCGGCCACGCGGGCGCGGGCCTCTTCCACCGCCAGGTCGCGGCACGGCCCGGCGTAGCGCGGCTGCACGCCGCGGGCTTTCTGCTCGTTGCGGCTGGCTTCCAGTTCTTCACGGCTGCAAAAACAGTAAAAGGCCTGCCCGTTTTTAATCAGTTGGGCGGCCAGCGGCTGGTAGAGCGCCTTGCGTTCTGACTGGCGGTACGGCCCATACGGCCCGCCCACATCCGGCCCTTCATCCCATTGCAGGCCGAGCCAGTGCAGGCTGTCAATGATGTCCTGCTCGGCGGTCGGGTCGTAGCGTTTCTGGTCGGTGTCTTCAATGCGCAGGATGAACTGGCCGCCGGTCTGGCGCGCCAGCAGGTAGTTGTACATCGCCGTGCGGGCCCCGCCGAGGTGCAGCAAACCGGTGGGGGAAGGGGCAAAACGCACGCGTACAGGCTGGTGGTCGCGAGGGCTGGGCATGAGTCTCCGGTGAAGCAGTGAATTTAACGGAACAAGGATACCACAGCCCGCCTTGACTGAACTCCCCCCTGCGCTGCCTTACCCGCCCACCGTTACCACGCAGTTATCGGCCCCGTGTTCGCCGGGTGCATAGGCCTCGGCGTGCCAGTCATTGAGCCAGGTCTCGCCATTCAGCAAATAGCGATATTGATGCACTCCCGGCACATCCAGTTCCACTACCGCCTTGTATACACCATTCTTCAATTTCTTAAACGGCGCGGCGGTGCGGCTCCATTTGTTAAATGTACCTGCTACCGCCAGCGACTTGACCTCGCCCTGCGGCAGCTCGGTGGGTGGCACTTCAAACGTCAGTTGCCAGACCTTGCGTGATTTGATGTAATTCTGCTTGACCATCGGTTTTCTCCTGAAAACAACCTGTTGTATAGACAAATCTACCATAATTCCCGCGCCATCCGGCCTGCGATTACAAATCCTTAACCTTGACATTCGCGCATGCGTTTGGATAATGGCAAAAGGCTGTCGTAAAATCAGGGAAGCCCAGATTGAGGAGCATGGAATGGTTACTTTCAAACCCATCACGACTGAAAATTATGTGGCGGCGGTCAAGCTGGAGGTCGCTCCCGGCCAGGAAAACTTCGTCGCCAGCAACTGCAAATCGCTGGTGCAGGCCCACTATGAACCGCAGTTCCGCGCCCAGCCGCTGGGCATCTATGACGGCGATACAATGGTCGGTTTTATGATGACCATCGAAGACGATGATGTCGGGCCGGACATGAAAATCATCATGCGCTTCATGATTGGGGCAGCCCACCAGCGCAAGGGGTACGGCCGGGCGGCGTTACTGACGGCCTTTGAGGGCTGGCGGTCTGAAAACCGCTGGAAGCAGGTCGGTCTTACCTATGTGCCGACCAATGAAGCGGCTCGCGCCCTGTACGCCAGCGTGGGCTTCATCGAGCAGGGCATCAAAGAAGATTACGGCGGCGAAATGCTCGCGATCTGCCCGCTTTAAGACTCCCTCGCCGCCCCGCGTTCGACCTCAATCAACGCCGCCAAATCGCTTTCGAGTGCCAGTTCGGCGGCCCCAATCTGCACAATTGTCACCGGCCGCTGGTGCAGCACCTGCACCGTCCGCCCCGGCCCAAGCCCGTGCGCATGCAGGGCGCGTTGCCGCGCCTGACTTAACTCGGGGTGAAAGCCGCGCACGCAGGCCGGTTCGCCCGGCCGGCACTCTGCCAGCGTACAGGCTCCCACTTCGTCACAGCCCACCCGGCGCGCCTTGCGCCGCTTCAGCCAAGCGCTGGCCCAGCGCCCCAGCCGCGACTCTTGCGGGTCGGGCTGCTGATAGCCGCAGTTCGGGCAGCACAGCATGGTGCAGCCGCCATTCAGCGGGCAGGCGGCGCAATGGCTGGCGGCCCCTTCGTTGTACTGATGCCCACACAGTGGGCAGGTGTGGTTCGTCATCTTCAGACTCCAAACCCGACCAGCGCCAGCAGCCGGTGCAGCAGCCCGCCCACGCCAAACGCCAATGGGAAGATAAACGCCGTCATCCCCAGCGCCGCTCGCCAGCCATGCTCTTTGGCGATAATCATCACGCTGGCAATGCAGGGGATGAACAGCGTAATCGTCACCATCGAAACCACGGTCTGGGCGGGGGTCAGCGCCCCGGCGGCATTCAGCAGGAAGAAGCCAGTTGCCCCGAAGTCGCGCCGCATGAAGCCCAGCACAAAGGCGGGCGCGGCGGCGGCCGGCAGGCCCAGCCAGTGCACCGTCAGCGGCTCGGCGGCCGACATCAGCCACGCCAGCCCACC
>CAZEQN010000115.1:0-8124 GCA_964514335.1 uncultured Anaerolineaceae bacterium | reverse complement strand
CTTTTGCAGGGCCTGGGGGCGCAGTGATTCTGCTACCTGGCGGGCTACATCGGTTATCGAGATATGGTCTAAGCCCAGACCCAGACCGGCTTCAAAGCGGCCGAGGTCCAGAAGATTATTCACCAGGCGCGACATGTCCTGAATGCTATGGTCTATTTTTTGCAGGTAGCCCGCCTGTTTGTCATTAAGGTTGCCGACCATCTGCAGCATGGTGGTGTAGCCCAGCATGAGGGTGAGCGGATGTCGCAGGTCATGGCTGACCGCATCTACAAATTCTGTTTTAAGCGCGTCGGCTTCTTTGTAGTGGGAGATGTCATGCAACACGATAATGCGACCCATCTGTCGGCCTTCGGTAATGACTGCGGAAGCGGTGACAAAATAGGTCTTCTGATGCCCCAGAGTGAGCTCAAGCGATTGCGCTTCGGCCTGGTCGCTGGTGAGGAGGGCCTGCAATTCTGGTTGGGTGAGGGCAGGGGCCAGCGGTTGCCCCGCAACAAGCGGTTGGTCAGCCCCGAGCAGCGACTGGGCGGCCGGGTTTGCCAGCAACAGCCGGCCGCGGTGGTCTGTCACCAGCACCGGGTCTGGAGTGGCGGCCAGAATGGCCTCCAAGCGTTGACGGCCCAACTGGGTACTAAGGTATAAACGGGCATTGGCGGCCGCCAGGGCGGCCTGCCCGGCCAATGCGCTGAAGAAACTCATCTCTTCTTCGGTAAACGTCCGGGGCGTATCGTACGCCACCCACAGCACACCGTAGTGCGTGCCTTCATGGCGCAATGCGGCGGCCAGCAGCGCCTCCGGTATGGGTGTGCCTTCCGGGGCGGGCAGGCGGGCGAGCCCCGGCGCGCTAAGCGCGACGCGGCTCTGGCGGGAAGTTAATTTAAGAAGTGACTCATCCAGCCCCTGATAGCGGTCAGCGGCTTTGCCCTGGCCAAAATGAGAATTCCGCTCCTCTTCAAAATCCGGCAAGGCCGCGGGGGTGAGCGCCAGCCGCGCCGCGCTAGCCCCGGTGCTTAAGGCGGCGGCCAGAACCGGCTCTATGGCTTTTTCCATTTCGAGCGCCGAGGCAACCCCCTGGCTGGCGGAGAGCAACTGATTAAGTCCGTCCAGCCGTTGTTTGAAGGTCTGGCGCAAATGTTCAAATGACTGGCTGAGCTGGCCGAGTTCTCCGGCGCCCGCCAGCGCCAGCGGCTGTTCCAGATTGCCGCCCGCCATACGGGTTGATTCTCCGGCGAGTTTCGCCAGCGAGCCGGTTACGGTGCGCAAATCCCACCAGGCGACGGCCATGACAATCAATAACGCCAGGGCGAGGCCAGCAAGGGCGGGGGCCGCCATCTGGATAGCCATTTGCTGAGCGGCCTGGGCGGGGACGCTGGTAATCACCACCCAGCCCCGCCCGGCGATGGGGCGCGTATAGGCCAACTGGCGAGTACCATCCGTGGCAGTTAAACTGCGGAAGTCGGGTTCTTGGGATATGGGCAGGTCATAGGGGGTTCCCACCCACGAAGGCAATGGGTGCGCCATAATGAGGCCATGGTCATCCAGCAAGATGCCCTGACCGGAGATATCTGCCAGCGTGTTGAGATTTTCCAGCACCGGAACCGTGAAGGGGTTGATGCTTAGACTGGTACGCCCAAGCAAGACGGCCTGAACCACCCCGCTGGAGTCTTCCAGCGTGTGCAGAAAGGCCATCCGGCCGGCATTGGCCTGCTCGCCGGGAGGGAGAGCATACATTTGAAAGTGTACGCCGGAAAAAGCCAGCTGAACGGCCTGGAGTTCGGCTTCCGTCAGGAGTAATTCACTATCGCTATTGACCGGAAAACCGCCCAGCAAACGGCCGGATGGATCCAGGACGGCTAACTGGTCAAAATAGGGAACGGAACGAAGGTTTTCTGCAACCGCGAGGCGCAATTCATCGCCACGGGAGTTCAACAAGCGCGGGTCCTGGGCCAACTGGGCAATCAGGGACTGCCCGGTTTCAAGGAAGAAAGGCACCCCCTGGGCCGCGGCATCCCCGGTGGTTCGCAGGCGCTGTTCCAGCACAGAGTTGGCGGCATCCACAGAAACCTTCCAGATGCCGGCGGTCATGAGGGCGAGCAATACCAGGCCGAGGGGGCCGAAGAGGTAAAACAGCCGGGTTTGCAGGCTGCTTTCAGCCGGTGAGGTTTGCAATGGCCCACCCCCACCCCAGAGGCCGGGCAAGGCGAAGGCGGCCAGTTCGCCCAGCAGGCCAGCCAGTACCAGTGGAACCCAGCCCGCCAGAGTAGCCCAGGCCAGACTATGAAGGGCGTAATCCAGCCGCACGGCGAAAGCGCCATTGACCATAAAGGGCAGACTGAACAGAATCATCGGCGCGACGAGCAACCCGATTAACCCGCTGGCAAGCAAGGGGCGGCGCCACAGCCGGAAGGCCAGCGTGCGGTAGCGCTGGCGCAGGGCGACGCTAAGCAAGATAGCCAGGATGGCTTGATAAAGGGGTTGGAAGGCGTTATGGGTATCAAACCCGGCCAGTAATGCGCCAGAAATTGCAGCCAGCAGGGCGGCGGACAGCGGGCCAAGCAAGCCGGCTGCCAAAACCCACGGCATAGCGCCAAGCAGCATGAGGGCCGGGCCGGTGGCAAGCAGGGTGCGACCAGGCTGCGGCAAAATGCCGGTTTCTGGCAGGCGCAACCCAATGAACAGGCTGGCAGCGAGGGTGGCGAGGATTAAGCCGCCCAGAATCAACGTGTGCTGGGCTTTCCACAATGGGGCATAACCACGCGTGCGCCAGACCAATAAGCCGGTCAGCAGCAGGAATGCCAGCCAAACCAGCCCACCGAAGAAGCCGGCGGGCAGATTAAATACAAAGGGTTCACCCAGCAGGGTAAAAATTATTTCCATAGATGTTTGGGGCGTGCCTTCAGATTGTCCGAAATACGCACAACCCGGGACAACCCTGCCCGGCGGAAATCGCGCGCCTTGGAAAAATTATACAGTACCGAATGAAAGGCCACACGAAACAAATGTGCAAGGGATTTTAGAAGGGTGGGTTTCACAGCCCTGCAAACTGCAAGGTGCATGCCATTCTGTTAGAAGCAATCGCCGGTATCAGGGGGATTTGGGCGCTTTGGCGGCTGCCAGTTCAGCGTATTCGCCATGGTATTCAGGTGGCAACAGGGCGGCGATTTTCAGCATGACCGTATCGGCATTGTGCTGGCGGGCGGCGCGGCGGGCTTCGCCTTTGCCACTGACGGGCGGCAAGTAAAAGGCCGGGCCAATCCGCATCGTAACGCGCGGCCGGGGGAGTTTGAGGGTGAAGGCTTGCTTGAGAACCTCATCGCTGGTACCCAGAAAGGCGACCGGCACAATCGGCAATTGCCCGGCGCGGTCCAGGATGTAGGCCACGCCGGGCAGGGCGCGGCGCATGCCGGGAGTGTGCGAGCGACCACCCTCCGGGGAAATGGCCAGCGGGTAGCCCGCATCCAGGGCGGCCTGAATGCGCTCCAGCACGAGGCGGTCATATTCGCCGCGCTTGACCGGGATAGCGGAATAAGCGGTTACAAGGATGCCCTGCCCAAAGCGATGCCAGACATCCGCGCCGGCCACGGCCTCCACAAAGGCCGGCCAATGCGCCAGCAGCAGGGGCGGCTCCAGTTTTGAAATGTGGTTGTAGGCGACCACATACGGGCCGCGCCGGGGAACATTTTCGCGGCCCTCGACGGTGACGCGAAAAACAATTTTGATGAGAGGGACAAAGATGAACCACAGCAGCCAGCGACGGGCCTGCACCCAGAGCGAGACGCGGTAGGGTTTATCCGCCATGCTGGCGGACCTCGAGCAGGGACAGCGTCTGGGCGAGGATATCTTCGATGCTGCGGCCATCCGAGTTAATCACTTCGGCATCTGCGGCGGGGCGCAAGGGGGCAATGGCGCGGGCCTCATCCAGCTGGTCGCGCTGCCGCATGGACTCAAGCACAGTGGCGTAGGTTTCCTGTGAGCCTTCCTGCTGGCGTTCTTCGAACCGGCGGCGGGCGCGCTCTTCTACGCTGGCATCCAGATAAATTTTGAGAATGGCTTCCGGCAGTACCACCGTGCCGATGTCGCGCCCGACCATGACCACCCGCCCCTGCAACCCAATACAGCGCTGCTGCTCGGTGAGGGCGCGGCGCACGCCCGGGTAGGCCGCCACAATGGACACATTGCCTTCGACTTGCGGCTGGCGAATCGCCCAGGTGCAATCTTCATCATTAATCAAAACATCCACCGGGCGGCCATCAGTCTGGGAGGTTGGGCGGATATCAATGCGCGTATGTTCAGCCACCCGGGTACAGGCGGCCGCATCGGCCAGGTCAACCCCTTGCTGCATGGCAGCGTAGGTAACCGCCCGGTACATGATTCCGGTATCCAAATTGAGGTAGCCCAAATGGTCCGCCAGATGCTGGGCGAGAGTGGATTTGCCAGAGGCGGCCGGGCCGTCAATTGCGATGCTGTTTATTTTCTGCAACACGGTCTCCGGAAACTCAAGGTTGGACGCCAGGCAGCGCGCCGCCGGGGAAGAGGTCCGCCCGCCCCCAGAGAATTGCAGTATCCGGCAGAGTCGGGGCCTGGCGAAACAGGAACCAGCCAATCAGGTTGGGCGGCAGTGAACCCCAGTCTGGCTGCCAGCCAATGGCAAAGGATTGGCCGCGATAGCCGGCGCTGGTGAGCTGGTCAATGGCAGCCGCAGAAGTTACCAGCGTAGCGCGGTTCTCACCCGGAGCCAACTGTGAAGTGAAGAGTACATTGGGCATCTCACGCAGAGCCCAGGCGACGGCGGCCCGGTCTAACTGGAGGGTGACATCCAGAGAGGTGCGCTCACCCAGATGGAATTCAGAAAGGTCGCCGAGGGTGTCTGCCAGCAGGTCGGTGTGGCCGGGGGCGGGACCGTTCCACCATAATTCAGCGGCGACGGTTTCACGCGCCAGCGCCACGCGGTTCATGGATTGCAGGGTAAAGAAGAACAGGAAAAAGAACACGGCCCATAAGGCGCCGCGCCCGGCTTCGGCATAACTCCAGCCGATGCCAACCAGCACCGTGGAAACGGCGGCCAAGCCGAGTACGATGGCGGAGAGCGCCAACCGTAACTGGAGCGTGGCGGGGTCTTCCAAACGGGCGGCGCCCAGACCGGCCAGGCTGAACCAGATGTAGCCGAGGAAAACCAGCAGCACAAAAGCCATGCCGGCCACGACCTGCGGGTCTTCATCCTTGCCGGGCAGGATGAGGCGCGCCAGAGCGCCCGCCGCCAGCCCCCAAAGCGGCACCAGCGCCCAGACCAAATCTGTTACCTGGCGGCCGGGAGCAAGCAAAGCGACCGCCAGGGCAGCCAAGAGAGCGATGAGCCAGAATTGACCGGTGCGCTCGGGTTTTTGAAATAATTGCACAAGAGCGATAAGCGCAAAGGCTGTGGCGAGTGGTTGGTAGGCTACCAGGGCGAACAACGACCGCCCAAGCGGGACGCCCGAGGGCAATGCCCAAACGGACCAGTAGGCCGGAAAGCTGGCGGCCAGCCCGGCCAGGCCGCCCGGAACGCGCAACAACAAGGTGCCCGCCAGCAAGACCGTCGCACCGGCAAACAGGCCCGCCCGGCGCAAATCACCGCCCGGCAGGCGCAGGGGTTGACGGCGCAGCAGGGTGATTAACAGGGCACAAAGAGCAAACGTTAATAACCCTGCCCAAACTGCCGGCCCGGAAAGCAGGGCGAGGCCAAAAGTTCCCCCTGCGATTGCGGCAAAACCATGCCGCCAAAAAGTGATCGCTAACAGGAGGCCGGCCAACGCCAGCATCGGCCCCCCGGCGAGCCGCGAAACCGCCACCAGGCCGGGGTCAAACGCGAGGCCCAACGCCATAACCAGGGCCGGGGTGCGACCAAGGCGGTCGCGCCAGCCATAAGGAATAAGCACCAGCGCGCACCCCGCCAGAGCCGGCAGCAAACGGGCGAGGACATCCCCACTGCCAAGCCAGCGAAACAGAAAGCCGGTGACCAGAATGTAAAGCGGGTGAGCGCCAATGGCGTTTAGATCACCCTGGGCGAGCTGGTGCGCCTGCCAGGCCCATTGGGCTTCGCTTTCGGCCAGCGGGATGTGGCCGAGACCGCCGAGGCGGACGGCGGCCGCCAGCAACAACGCCAGCAGGTACAGTGCATGTTCCGTTGTAAAACGTGTAGTGGAGTTCATCAGCGGCAATTATACAGGATGGCTCAATGGAGTTCTTAACTCAATTTCCGGCCCGCAAGGTTGGCGGCACAGCATAAATGGTTACGCTGCCCTGCTGGAAGGCAATGGTCAGGAAGGCGGCGAATTTTTCTTCGCTCACGGCGTAGGTGGTGCGCTCCAGACTCCCGATGTAGATGTACTGGATGTCATAGCGGCGCAGAATGTCCAGCGCTTCCGGCCAACTGTTGGTGCGGTAGAGGGTATCAATATCGGTCTGGCGAGTGCCCATTTCTTCCGCACCGCCGCGCCACTGGCTCTCATGCCCGGGCCAGCCGAGCAGGGCTGGTTGGCCGGAGTGGGTTGAAATGCGGGCGAAATGGCTATACGAACCACCGACAGCCTCCACCAGTGTACCGAGCGGCTGCCGCGCCAGCCAGGCTACGGCCTGCTGGTCATCTTCATTCAGGTAGGCGGTGTGCTGGGTGCCATCCAGCATCAGCGGTCGGCCGGATTGCCGCCACTGGGAGACTTTATCAGTGATGCCCATCACCGGGTACACCAACCCGGCCACCAGCGCCAGCAACAACAACCCGGCAAAGGCCAGCCGCCCACCCCGCCGGGGTGCGGTGAGCAACGTGGCGGCAGCATAGGCCGCGGCTACGCCCCACACCAGCCAGGCCTGAATAAAGAACTTGAAAACGGTATTCATACGGTGGCCGAACTGGTCGCGCAGGTAAAAGAATTCCGGGGCAAGCACCAGCAAAGTACCGAAGAAAATCAGCAGGATGGCAAAGGTATCGGCGGGTGATTCGGGTTTGGCGGCTTTACGCGGCCAGACCCACAGCCCGGCCAGCCCGGCCAGTGCCGCCAGCATAAGCCAGCCCCCACTGGCGGCCAACCGCCGCGCCAGGCCGGTTTGTACCAACGTGCCGAAGTCCGGCGCGCCGGTCAGCACCAGCAACAGGTTGCCAGCATCCGGGTTGCGGGTGAGAGCCGGCAACATAGAATTCAAAAGTATGGCAAAGACCAGTGAGAGGGCCAATAGACCCGCCACCAGCCCCAACCCGGCCAGAAAGGCCTTCAGCACGGCTTGTCCGCCACGGCCGCGGTAGGCCCAGAAGAGGAAGGCGAAGAGCGGCAGCAGCAGTGGGCCGAACATCACCCACAGTTGAGCGCCACGGGTCGGGTTGAGCAGGTTGGGCAACCCGCCGCCCGCCTGCGACGAGAAACTAATGTGAAAAGGCAAATAGAGCAGCACCCCCAGGACGGCCAGCGCCGCCCCAGCCGAGAGGCCCTCGGCCAGGCGCGCCCAGGCGAGGCCGCGTTCCTGAACCTGCACAAAGGTGAAGACCAGCACGAACAGGCCAAAGTAAATTGGGAAATCCCAGATGTTGAGGAACGCCAGCCCGCCAAGCAGCAAGGCGGTGAAGCCAGTCATGGTGGGCGAGAGCAACAGCCGCCACGACCCGAAGCGGGTTTCGCCCCGCCCACCGCCGAGAAAATAATTAAGCATCAGGGCCAGCATGAGCATCACAAAAGGCATGGCGAGCACATGCGGGTGCAGGTCGGCGAGGTAGAAAGAGAAGAAAGGGAATTCGTCAATGACTTCAACAAGTTCGCCCGCAAAGTTGCGGTCCGTGATGACGCGTGAGGCGCGCCACCACCACCAATGTCGCAGGACGAGCGCGCCGCTTTCCAGATCCGGCGGGTTAACGAGGTCTTTGATGTCCAGCCAGGTCCAGAAGCGCGAGACCAGCACGCCGCCCTCATATTGCCAGAAGGCGCCGCGGGCGTGCAGCCATTCGAGCAAGCCCTCGGCGCGTGTGCGCCGGTACATCTCGCCCAGGTCCGCGTAGTCGCGCGCGCGGTGGCCGTAGCGCACGCCGTCGAAGCGCGACAGGTTCGAGGACGCTTCCGCCGGCGCGAGCACGTAGTAGACCGGCACGGCGAGCGCAGT
>CAZEQN010000114.1:3140-8515 GCA_964514335.1 uncultured Anaerolineaceae bacterium | reverse complement strand
ATTGCTCATCGCCGGGCAGGCCGAGCGCGTGCGGCCGAGCAACCCGAGGGTCAACCTGGCCCTGTTCTGGCAGACGGTCATCAGCCTGCTGCTCACCGGCGCGCTGTACTCCTACGAGGGGCCGCTGCCGGTGGACTTCTTCGGGCAGGTGAGCGTGTTGTTCGGCGAGCTGGCGCTCGGCCTGCCGTTTGCCGCCAGCATGCTGGCGATTTTGCTGGCGCATGAATTCGGGCATTACCTGGCGGCGCGCTATCATAAAACGCCGGTCACGCTGCCGTACTTTCTGCCGCTGCCGTTCAGCCCGCTGGGCACGCTGGGGGCCTTCATCCAACTCAAAGCGCCGCCGCGTAACAAGCGCGTCCTGCATGATATTGGCATCGCCGGGCCGCTGGCGGGCTTCCTCGTTACCGTGCCGATTCTGGTCTACGGGCTGCTGACCTCGGAACTCGGTTCGCTGCCGGCCAGCATCCCGGCCGGGCAGGGGCTGATGCTGGAAGGCAACTCGGTGTTCTACCTGGGGCTCAAGTACCTGATCTTTGGCGAGTGGCTGCCCAACCCGGAAAGCCTCGGCGGGCTGCCGCCGGCCCTGTACTGGCTGCGCTATGTGCTCACCGCCGCGCCCATTCCGTATGGCGGGCAGGATGTGTTGCTGAACTCGGTGGCGTGGGCGGGCTGGGCCGGCCTGCTGGTGACCGGGCTGAACCTCATCCCGGCCGGGCAACTGGATGGCGGCCACATGCTGTATGTGCTGTTCGGCAAGCGGGCGCAGCAGGCGCTGCCGTTCATTCTCGTTACGCTGGGGTTGCTGGGCTTTGCCTGGCAGGGCTGGTGGCTGTGGGCGGCGCTTATCTATTGGTTCGGCCAGCGCCATGCCGAGCCGCTGGATGACATCACCGAGCTGGATGGCAAACGCGTGGCGCTGGCGGCGCTGGCTTTGCTGCTGTTCCTGCTGCTGTTTATGCCGGTGCCGTTGAATATCATCAGCGGGTAGGGGACAGAAAGAGCGGTGTGGCAAAAACCGCCCTGTCCCAAAAATGAGAATCTCGCTGCCCCCCTTTACAAGCGTGTAGCCATCCGCTATACTGACAGATGAGGCGTATTTTAATCTGGCGCTCATAGGAGCCGCCGCTAAGTTTTCCCCTACATCTTAGCCGCATTGCCGGGGGGATTGCCAACCCGCATGGCTTCTGCATCCCTCCGGCCTGCTCTATGAGCCCAACAGCCTGTCCTCGACAGGATACATATGATGGCGTACCGCGTAACACGCATCCAACGGGTTGTGGCCGGCTTTGTTCTGCTCGGTCTGGTTCTTGGCGCCTGCGCACCGGCGCCGCTGCCGCCCAGCGGCACCACGGCCGTCGTGCCGCTGTTCAGCGAGTTCTACAACCGCATCAGCGGCCCGGCCATCCTGGGCCCGGCCATCAGCGGGCTGACGCAGTACAACGGCATGCAGGCCCAATACACCGAGGCCGGGCTGATGATTTTTGATGACCGCCTCAACGGCCAGGCGCGTTTCCGGCTGGCCCCGCTGGGGGCGAACCTGTACCCGCTGCAAACCCCGGCCGCCACCGCCCAGGACACCCAGATAGATGGCTTCGTATCGCATGACAAAATCCGCCTGCTGTACTACGCCCTGGGCGAAGAGGTGGTCGGCGCGCCGCGCACCAATCTGGAAGTCAATCTGGCGCTCAACCGCATGGAACAGCACTTTGAGAATCTGGGCATCGGCTTCTGGCTGGATGACCCCACCGCGCCGCCGTTTGTGCTGGCCTATGGCGTGGCCAGTTGCAATGCCGACTGCCGCTACAACCCGGACGGGGAGTTGAAGGTTACGCCCACTGCCATCCAGGCCCCTGTTTTTCAGGATGTGATCGACGTGCTGGGGGCTGACCTGCTGGGCGAGCTGGTGGCCGGGCCGTATGCCCTGCCGGATGGCGGGGAGGAAATCGTGTACCAGAATGCGGTGCTGGTCACCCGGCCGGGGGCGGCGCGGGCCGAGGTGCGCTCCATCGTACCCCTGCTGGGCATTGGGAGCGACCCGCTGGTGCCCAACCTGAATATACCCGCGGTCTACTTTGTGCCGCTGGATGAAAGCGGCCGGCTGGGGCATAATGTTCCCGCTTTCCTGTGGGCCTTCATTGAGGCGCACGGCGGGCTGGCGATGTTCGGCAACCCGATTACAGAAATCATGGCTGACAATCTGCGGAATACTTATTCCCAGTGCTTTGAGAAATTCTGTCTGGAATTTGACCCGGCCGCCGCGCCGCATCTGCAGGTGCGGCCGCGGGCGCTGGGGCAGGAGTACAAGAACCGCTTTGGCTCCTCGGCGGCCCCGGCCACGGCCGCGCAATTGACCTTGATGATGTCAGTAAGCAAGGACATCTCCGATGCCGGAACCATCCTGACGATTACGGCCAACGTGCTGCGCGGTACCGAACCGCAGCCTGACCACCCGCTGGCGTTGTACATCACCCTGCCGGATGGCACGCACCAGGAATATGACTTTGGCCCAACGGATGCCAGCGGCGAAGCCCGCCTGACCCTGCCGCCGCTGACCTACGCCAACGGCACATGGATGTACTTCACCGCCTGTCTGGAATTGCCCGAAGGCCGCGTGTGCCAGAAGGATGAGCACCTGTTTTTTGGGAATTGAAGCAGGCGACACGCCGCTAACAAAACATAATCATCACGCAGAGTTTTGCCTGCAATCGCAGCTCTTGTAGGGGCACAGCATGCTGCGCCGCTACCCTGATTGCGAAGCCTCTGTAGTTTTGTTAGACGGTCCAGGCAAAGAAATGAGTTCAACCCGCGCCGGGCTGTCCACCGGCGCGGGTTTGTTTTCAGGGGCGGGCTTCGGCCAGCACAGTGATACTTGCCAGCGGCGGGCCGGCGCTGTACAGCGCCACTTCAAATGCCAGCGTCGCGCCGGGGGCCAGGCCAGCCGGGCTTTCCCAGCGGCGCACGGCGGCCGGGTTGCCTTCGGCATCCCAGCCCAGCACCGCCAGCCATACCTGTGAGGCCGGGGCGCTATCGGCGGGCAGGGCCAGCGTGCCGGTGAGCGTGCCGGAGCGGCCGTTGGGGTGCAGCGCGGTTTGCAGGCCCTCCAGCGCAACCGGCAGGTAGCGGCCGGCGGCATCGGCCAGGGGCAGCACGGCCAGAACCTCGGCGGCGGCGCTTTGCCAGCCGGCGGGCGGGGCGCTGAAATAGGCCGCCACCACCAGGCTTTCGCCGGCGGGCAGGATGTTAAGGGCGATAAAGGCAGTTTCACTGGCAAGGCGCGCCCCGTTGCCATCCAGCAGGTGCAGGGCGATTTCCAGATTTTCCAGCGTTTGCGGGCCGGGGTTGGCGGCCACCGCCAGGCACCACAGGCCGCCGGTGGCGCTGGCGTGGCAGGCCGGCGCGGCGAGGGTCAGCAGGCGGACATCCGGCGTGGGGCCGGCGGCGGGCGGGGCCACGCCATCCAGCGGAATCACCAGCGGCGTATCCACCGAAAGAAAACGCGGGTCGATAGTCGGGTTGGCGGCCTGCAGGTCATCCAGAGTGATGCCAAACTGGAGGGCGATGCCCAGCAGCGTATCGCCGGCGCGCACGACATACACAAACGGGGTCGGGCTCGGCAGTACCACCGGGGCGGCGGGGGTGGGTTGCTCGGCCGGGGGGGCGGGTTGAGTCGCGCTGGGGCTGGCGTAGGGCGTGAGGCCGGGCGGCGGGGTGGGGCTGGCCGCCGGGGCGGCCGGGCCGCAGGCAGCCAGCGCGAACAGTATCGGTAGTAACGGGGCGAGCAATAAGCGGGGGGTGGACACGCCGCGATTATACCTGTGGCGGGTAGGTATCGCAGTAGGCTGGGGTCTGCGGGAGTGGCAAAATAGGCGGCCTTATCTGTCATTGCGAGGAGGACGAAGTCCGACGAAGCAATCTCCGGGCCGGCGCTTAGATTGCTTCGCAGGCAAATGCCATTGGCATTTGGCCGCTCGCAATGACAAACTCACCTTATTATCCCCGCCTCCTCCCTTTGGCCGTTGACGGGGGGTGGGCATCGTGCTATGATGCAATCAGCACTTATTCCATTTATTGTTCCTCGCCGGTAGTTCGCCCTTCGCACGGGCACAGTCATTATCCCTGAATTATTGCAGGTTGCAGGTCCAGACATCGTGGCACGAGAATCAGCGGTTGATTCTCATTCAGGCGGCTGGTTTGCGGCGAGCGCGAAATGTGCGCTCGTTTGTCTGTTAAGCGGCATCCGGCGGGGGAAAAGGAGCACTCATGAGTATTGAAACCATTGCACGCTTAGTCGGTATGGCCGCTTTTGGGGCTGGCGGGGTGTGGCTGGGCGCTGAAATGAGCCGCGTGTTTAACGACCCGGTGGAACTGTGGGCGACCATCATCGGGCTGGTGGGGGCGCTGGCGGGGCTGGTGCTCACGCCCTACCTCACCGTGCGGCCCATCCGGGCGGCGCGGGCGGCCCTGGGGCAAATGTCCAGCCGCACGCTGTTTGCTGGTCTGCTGGGGCTGATTGTCAGCCTGCTCACGGCCGGCTTGCTCTCCTTCCCGCTTTCGCTCT
Source organism: uncultured Anaerolineaceae bacterium (assembly GCA_964514335.1). Classification (GTDB taxonomy): domain Bacteria; phylum Chloroflexota; class Anaerolineae; order Anaerolineales; family UBA11579; genus SCUK01. The sequence goes on along the minus strand of CAZEQN010000114.1, from coordinate 3,954 downwards.
TGCCGGCCCCGTTTGGCGAGGTGCTGCCTTTTGTGGCGGCGCTCCTGCTGGCCTATCTGGGGGTGACGGTCTTTGTGGCGCGGCGGGATGAGATTTTTAACTCGTTGGATAATCTGCCCGGCCGGGCGGCCGGAGCAGATGCCGGCCGGGCGAATGGCAAGGGCGGCGGCCGTACGATTCTGATGGATACCAGCGTGATTATTGATGGCCGGATTGCCGACATCGCCCGCACGGGTTTTCTGGCGGGTGAGTTGCTCATCCCGCGGTTCGTGCTCAATGAATTGCAGTACATCGCCGACTCCGGCGATAACCTGCGCCGCCAGCGCGGCCGGCGCGGGCTGGAAGTGCTGGCCGCCCTGCAGAAGGACCCGGTCATTCCGGTGCGCATCAGCGATATTGATGTGGAAGGCTCGCGGGTGGTGGATGACAAGCTGGTGATTCTGGCGCGCCAGATGCGCGCTCCGGTGCTGACCAACGACTTCAACCTCAACCGGGTGGCCGAACTGCAGGGCGTGACGATTCTGAACATCAACGAGCTCGCCAATGCCGTCAAGGCGGTGTACCTGCCGGGCGAGAAATTAGCGGTGCGCGTCATCCAGGAAGGGCGCGAGCCCAACCAGGGCGTGGGTTATCTGGATGATGGCACGATGGTGGTGGTGCAGGATGGCCAGAACTTTATCGGGGTGGAACTGGAAACGGTGGTCACCAAAGTATTGCAAACCGCGGCCGGGCGGATGATTTTCGCCAAGCCGGAACACGAATAGCAACGCGCAGGAGCCGAGCATGGCGCTGAACATCTACAACACCATTACGC
>CAZEQN010000114.1:0-3130 GCA_964514335.1 uncultured Anaerolineaceae bacterium | reverse complement strand
ACGCGTAAAAAAGAAACCTTTGAACCGCTCAAGCCGGGCGAGGTCAGCCTGTATGTCTGCGGCCCCACGGTGTACAGTGGCGCGCACGTCGGGCACGCCATGTCCAGCCTGGTGTTTGACATCCTGCGGCGTTACCTGGAGTACCGCGGTTTCAAAGTCAGGCATGTCATGAACTATACCGACGTGGATGACAAAATCATCCTGCGGGCGCTGCACGAAGAACGCGACCCGTTTGAAATGGCCGAGGCATACATTGCCCAGTATGCCGGGCAACTGCTGGACCTCAACATCCTGCCCGCCAGCGCCAACCCGCGCGTCAGCGCCGAGATGCCGCAAATCATCGCCACGATTCAGGGGCTGGTGGACAAAGGCTATGCCTACCCGGCCGAAGGCGATGTGTACTTCCGCGTGGAGAAAGATGAAGACTATGGCCGCCTTTCCGGCCGCAAACTGGATGACATGCAGGCCGGGGCGCGCATTGATGTGGATGCCCGCAAGGAACACCCGATGGATTTCGCCCTGTGGAAGGCCGCCAAGGAAGGCGAGCCCTTCTGGGAGAGTCCCTGGGGCAAGGGGCGGCCGGGCTGGCATATCGAGTGCTCGGCCATGTGCCTGCACCACCTCGGCGAGCAGATTGATATTCACGGCGGCGGCAACGACCTGATTTTCCCGCACCATGAGAATGAAATCGCCCAGTCCGAATCGCTGACTGGCAAACCGTTTGCGCGCTACTGGGTGCACAATGGCATGATGCAGCTAAGCGGCGAGAAGATGTCCAAGTCGCTGGGCAATCTGGTGACGATTGAGGACTTTCTGGCAAAGAACGAAGCCGAGGTACTGCGCCTGATGGTGCTGAACTCCTCCTACCGCAGTCCGCTGACCTTTAATGACGAGGTGATTGAAGCCGCCAGCAAGGGGTTGGAACGCCTGCGTAACGGGCTGCGCCCGGCGTTTGCCGGGGCGGCCGGGGCCAGCGCCGAAGCCAAAGCGGCTCTGGCGGCGCAGGTGGAAACGACCACGGCGGCCTTCACGGCCGCGATGGATGACGATTTCAACAGCGCCGGCGCGCTCGGCCATTTGTTTGACCTGGTGCGGGTGATTAACGCCACCCGGGATGCGGGCGCGACCGATGAAGAACTGGCGGCCGCCCAGAACTGCCTGCGCCAACTGACCGGCGTGTTTGGCTTGCGGCTGGAGAAGGCGGCCAGCGGCGGGGCCGAAGCCGCGCCGTTTATTGACCTGCTGGTGGCGGTGCGTACCGCCGTGCGCAAGGAAAAACTGTGGGCCTTGAGCGACCAGATTCGCGACCAACTGGCCGAACTGGGCGTCACGCTCGAAGACGGCAAAGACGGCAGCACCTGGCGCTTCAGCTAACCGCCCCCTGACCGATGGAATGGCTCTACGGACGCAACCCAATCTACGAAGCCCTGCGGGCTGACCGCCGGGCGTTTAAGCGGCTGCGGGTGGCGGAGGGAGCCCAACCCAAAGGGCGGCTGGCGGACATTCTGCAAATAGCCAAAAACCGAAATATCCCCATAGAAACCGTACGGCGCAATGTGCTGGACAGCCTGACCGAGAACCACCAGGGGGTGGCGCTGGAAGCGGGTTCGTACGCCTACGCCGACCTGATGGATATGTTTGCTCTGGCCGAGGAACGCGGCGAGCCGCCGTTTCTGCTGCTGCTGGATGCCCTGCAGGACCCGCAAAATCTGGGCACGCTGTTGCGCACCGCCGAGGCGGTGGGGGTGCATGGCATCCTGCTGCCGCTGGCGCACACCGCTACGATTACGCCGGCGGTGGTATCGGCCTCCAGCGGGGCGTGTGAGCACCTGCGGGTGGGGCAGGCCAACCTGGCGCAGAGCATCGGCATTTTGCAGGAGAACAATGTCTGGGTGGTCGGGCTGGCGGGCGAAGATGCCGCCGCCCAGCCCCCGGCCAAACTGCGGCTGGATGGCGCTCTGGCGCTGGTGGTGGGCAGCGAGGGCGAGGGCCTGCGGCGGCTGGTGCGCGAGTCCTGTGATGTGCTGCTGGCGTTGCCGATGCGCGGGCAAATCGAGTCTTTGAATGCGGCGGTGGCGGGCTCGGTGGCGCTGTATCTGGCGTGGCAGGCCCGCGCCTGGAAGTAGGCCGCTGGGCGAAATCGTGCAAACCCTGAAAACCATCTATCAATCTGTGCAGCGTGAACTCGGCGTGTACCGCTGCGTGCTGGCGCACCCGGCCACCGGCTGGCTGCCGCGCCTGCTGCTGGGGGCGGCGCTGGCCTATTTTGTGCTGCCGGTGGATATCCTCCCGGACTTTATCCCGGTGCTCGGGCAACTGGACGACCTGCTGATTGTGCCGGGGCTGGTCTGGCTGGCGTTGCGGCTGATACCAGCCGAGGTGGTGGTGGCCTGCCGGGCGGGGTAGGCGCGGCGGCGGTCTTTTCATTTAGAGACGCCCACGAGCCTGCCCTGAGCGCAGTCGAAGGGTGGCTAGGCTACGGGTCGCGTTTTTAGATGCTTGCTCAATTCCAGAAGTTCCAGCCGACCTTGTCAGTTCTTTCACAAACTATTGACGCGCGCCCGTTTCCCTGATACACTCCTGCGCTGGCATTGTGCAGCAATGCAGTTCTACCGGCGCGTGCCTTCTGGTATAATGCCTTGCGCTTTGGCGCAGGTTTTCATTAACAAAAGAGCGTGCCGACGTAGCTCAGTTGGCAGAGCAACCGCCTTGTAAGCGGTAGGTCATGGGTTCGAACCCCATCGTCGGCTCACAGGTTGCAGGCTGGCAAGGCAAGCGGACTTTCGCAGTCAGCTTGCCCCGCGAGCGCACAACCGCTCCATACCCGGGCAGGTACCCAAGTGGCCAAAGGGGACTGACTGTAAATCAGTTGTCGTACGACTTCGGGGGTTCGAATCCCTCCCTGCCCACAGCAAACGCTGGAACTGCCCGTTCCGGCTGTTGCTACCACTGGCCGCCAGGCCGGGTGCGAAAGCCCTCATAGCTCAGTCGGCAGAGCGCGTTCTTGGTAAGAACGAGGTCATGGGTTCAAATCCCATTGAGGGCTCTCGAACGCACATCAAAAACGTACTTATTTAAGGAGAACGCACATGGGCAAGGAAAAGTTTGACCGCAGTAAACCGCACCTGAA
>CAZEQN010000113.1:0-8582 GCA_964514335.1 uncultured Anaerolineaceae bacterium | reverse complement strand
ACGACAGGACCTCTATATTGAAGCGCGCTACCGGGCGCTGCTGGGCAACCTGAAGGACGATGAGCCGGGGGTGGCGAAAGCCCGCGAGTACCTGGCCACGGCGCGCGGCGGACGGGTGACCTACGAGGGCGGCCTGTTGCGCCGCAAGAACGACAGCGTGCTGCTGGCGCTGGGGCGCACCCTGCTGTACGCCCCGCCGATGCTAGCCAAGGACCTGCTGCGCTGGCTGCGCCGCACCCCGTTTGATATGCACGAATACCCGGCCACGGCGGTGATGGTGGCCCAGAATGTAGGGCATGCCGCCCGGCGCAAGGCCGCCCAGCGCGCTTTGCAGCCGCGCCTGCGCAGCCCGCAGGAACTGGCAGCTGGCGCGCCGTATGTGTTCTACCCGATGCACACCGAGCCGGAAATCGCCATCAGTGTGTTTGCGCCCTATTATTTGAATCAAATTGAAGTAGTGCGCAACATTGCCCAGAGTTTGCCCATGGGCCACCTCCTGGTGGTGAAAGAGCACCCGCGCTCCTACGGCCTGCGGCCGGGGAGCTATTACCGCAAACTGGCCGAGATCCCGAATGTGGTCTTCGCCCACCCGGATGAACCGGCGGCGCCCTTTATCCAGCATGCAGAAGCCGTAGTGACGCTTTCCAGCTTTGTGGGCTTTGAAGCGGCGGTGGCAGGCGTGCCGGTGGTCGTGCTGGGAAATACGAACATCACCCTGCTGCCAGAGACGATGGTGCGGCGGGTGGGCGCGCTGGAAGAGCTGCCGGGGGCGTTGCAGACCATGATGAATGACTATGCCGCCAATGAAGATGCCCTGACGGCGCTGGTGGCGGCCCTGATTTCGGAAAGCGTGCCGGTCAATTTATGGTCAGGGCTGCTGGCAAAGGCCGGCCGCGAAACCGGCACGGGGGCCGAAGGGGCCGAGCGCGACATGGAAGAGCAGTACCGTACCCTGGCCGAGTACCTGCTGATGCGCCTGCAGAACCTGCAGTTGGGGGAGTATCAGGTACGGCCGTAACAGTAAGGCTTAACCGGAGAGGTTGTTCGCACAAGGGCCGGTTGGGATGCTGCGCATCCTTAAACCGACCCCTACGGATACAGTGGGGATTTCCTGCACGTCATTATAGGCTATGCGCAAATTCAGCAATTGTCAATTATGCACAATATTTTGCATAAATGGTTTTTATGCATTATATTGTGATTATCGATTGAATTCAAACACTGCTTTTACAATCGGGTGGCGGCGTTTATCCCCCTGCTCGCGCAGGGCGCGGCCGTAGTCTTCGAGTCGGTAGCGGCGGTTGACCAGCCCGCCGAGGTCCACCTGCCCGGCGGCCATCAAGTCCAGCGCCAACTGAAAGGCCCGATGGGTCCGGCCCTGATGCATTTCGGCATGGTTGTACCCGATGGCCGCCCGCACCTTGAGTTCCTGCGAGAAGATGGCGGTCCAGTCCAGCCCGCGCACCTGCCCCGGCATACCGACCACCATGACCGTACCGCCGGAGCGCGTCAGGCGCATGGCATCATCCAGCACCGAATCGCTGCCCACACATTCATAGACCCGGTCTGCGCCGCCGACCACCACCCGCTTACCGATCAGCGGTTTGTAAATCTTTGCGCCGGTGCGTTCCGCGAGGGCCGCGTACAGGTCGCCGCCGTGCAGGACTTCGTCTGCTCCCAGGTTGCGGGCAGCCTCGGCCTGAAAGCCGTAACGGGCGGAGACGATGATGCGCGCCCGGCTGCCGAGGGCGCGCAGGGCCGCCAGTTGCACCAGGCCAATCGTGCCCGCGCCAAGTATCAGGATGGTTTCATCATCGGTTGGGAAATCCATCAGGGCAGCGTGCAGGCCGCAGGCAAACGGCTCGACCATCAGGGCGTTTTCATCGCTGACGTTGTCCGGCACGGCATAGAGATTACTTTTGTGCATGGCGAAGACCGAAGACCACGAGCCGCCGGTTTCACGGCTGCTGCCCATGAAGATGGCCGGGCGCAGGCCGCCCTCGGCGTAATGCTGGCAGAGGTTGTTCTCGCCGCGCTGGCAGGGGGCACACCACTCGGCCGGGGCGTAGCCGCGCGGCCCGCACCACAGAAAGGGGTTGACCACCACCCGCTGTCCGACCTGCCACTCGTCCGCGGCCGAACCCACCTCAAGGAGGTCGCCGACATTTTCATGCCCCATGGTGAAAGGCGATTCCGAGAAGGGCGAGAAATACGGGCTGGTCTTGAGGGTGATGGTGCTGGTGTCTGTACCGCAGATGCCCGCCAGGCGGGTGCGGATGAGCACCCACTCCGGGCCGGGCAATTGCGGCTCGGGAACGTCTTTCAACGCGGTACAGGACAGGCCATTCCACAGAGCGGCGGGGTACACCTTACCAAGCGCCAGCCCGAGGGCATAGCGCGGGATGGTAAGGTTGAACTGAATGGCTTTCATGGTGTTCCTCCGCGGTAGTGAAAACCCAAGGCGGGGCAGCGATGTGCCGCCCCGCCTTTTCGGTTAGTTGCCTTCAGCGATGTCCTTGCGTACGAGCGCCAGAAACTCGGCCACAGGCATGGCGCCGGGGTTCTCGCCGCTGCGCAGGCGCGGGGCCACCTGCCCGGCTTCCTGTTCGGCATCGCCCACCACCAGCATGTAGGGCACTTTCTGTTTCTGGGCATCCCGGATTTTGGCGTTCATGCGGTCGCTGCTGTCATCCACCCGCACGCGCAGGCCTTCGGCGCGCAGCTGGGCGGCGACCTGACCGGCATACTCATTGTGGCGGTCGGCAATCGGGATGACCACCACCTGCTCCGGCGCCAGCCAGACCGGGAAGGCCCCGGCGAAGTGTTCGATGATGACGCCGAGGAAGCGTTCGGTTGTGCCTGTGACGGCGCGGTGCAGCACAACCGGCGTGTGTTCCTGGTTGTCTTCGCCGATGTAAGCGAGGCCGAGGCGGGCGGGCTGGATGAAGTCCACCTGGATGGTGCTCAACTGCCACTCGCGGCCGAGGACATCCCGGGCGATGAAGTCGGCTTTGGGGCCGTAGAAGGCGGCCTCGCCTTCGGCTTCAAAATATTCGACCTGATTGGCATCCAGGGCAGCGCGCAGGGCGGCCTCGGCCAGGTCCCACTTCTCGGGGTCGTTCACATACTTGCCGCCTTCGCCGCGCAGCGAGAGGCGCACTTTGTAGTCGCTGAAGCGGTAGCGTTCAAGCACTTCGCGGATGAGTTGCAGCGAGAGCGAAAACTCCTGCTGTATCTGCTCCGGCGTGCAGAAGGTGTGGCAGTCGTCCTGGGTGAGGGCGCGCACCCGCGTGAGGCCGGAGACTTCGCCGGACTTCTCGTAGCGGTAAAGGGTGGCGAACTCCGCGAAACGCAGCGGCAGCTCGCGGTAGGAGTGGCGGCCCATCTCCTTGTAGAGCGTCATGTGGCTGGGGCAGTTCATCGGCTTGAGGCGGAAGGACACAGTCTCATCCACCATCGGCGGGAACATGACATCGGCATAGTTATCGTAGTGGCCGGACTTTTTGTAGAGGTCTTCCTTGACCAGATGCCCGGTCCAGACGTGTTCATAGCCGTAGCGCGTTTGCGTTACGCGGACGTAGTCTTCCATCAGGTGGCGCAGCATTTCGCCCCTGGGTGTAAAGAGCGGGATGCCGGGGCCGATATCGTCCGAGAAGTAGAACAGACCGAGCTCCTTGCCCAGTTTGCGGTGGTCGCGCTTTTTGGCTTCCTCCAGCCGCCAGAGGTGTTCCTCCAGTTCCTTGGGGGACTTGAAGGCCGTGCCATAGATGCGCGTGAGCTGGGGGTTGTTTTCATCGCCGCGCCAGTAGGCGCCGGCGATGCTCATGAGCTTGATGGCCGAGGGGTTAATCTGGCCGGTGTGCTCTACGTGCGGGCCGCGGCAGAGGTCGGTAAAGACATCGTGGGTGTAGAAAGAGATTTCGGGCTTCTCTTTGAGCGGCTGGCCATTTTCGTCAATGCCGCCGGCCGCCAGGCCTTGAATCAACTCCAGCTTGAAGGGCTGGCCGTTGAATTCCTTCTGGGCCTCCTCGGCCGAGACGACCCGCTTTTCAAACTTGTGTTTGGCGGCGATGATCTGGCGCATGCGCTTCTCGATGGCGGGGAAGTCTTCGGGCGTGAGCTGGCGCGGTAACTGGAAGTCGTAATAGAAGCCGTCTTCAATCGGCGGGCCGATGGCGATTTTGACTTCGCCGGGCTCAAACTGCTCCATCACGGCCTGGGCCATGACATGGGCGGCAGAATGACGGATGCGGTAGAGCTCCGTTTCAATGTAGGGGATTTCTTTTTTGTCGGACATGGTTAAACTCCGTGACTGGTAATTGGTAAGTGGCAATTAGTAAGTAATTCGCGATAGTTGCCTATAGAAGGGTCAACGGGAGACGGGACAACGGGTCAATGAGGCAGACCGGTTACCCGCGGCTAGTCAAGGGGTCTACCAGGTGCGGGCCCTGAACCCGCATTGACGCATAACTCGGCAACTTCTGTAAGCGGTACAACATTCCAACCTCCATGAGAAAACAAAGCGCCCACGCCGCTTAGGGCGTGAGCGCAACTCACACGGTTCCACCTAAGTTAGCCCTCCGGGGAGGACCATCTCGTTGGGCCGCTAACGGGGCCAGCCGTTCACCCTAGTTGGCAAGCGCCGTTCGGGGTTCCGCTCGCGGGGGGTATTCGCCGGTGGCTCCTCAAGGCCGCTTGCAGTCTGTGGCGGGCCTCTCTCTGGGAGGGCAGGGCCGGTTACTCGTCCCGGTCAGTGCGTTTAACTATGTGGCCTCATTATACGGCGCGGCGGCTGGTTGTCAAGCCGCCCACCGGACGTTCAGTCTTCCTGATGGTATTTGAAAGAGACCTTGATTTTGGCGCGATACAGGGAGACCTTGCCATCCTCAATCTGCATGTCCAGTTGCACTACCTCGGCGATGCGCAGGTCCTTGAGGGTTTTGGAGGCGGTCTTGACCGCCACAGCGGCGGCTTTCTCCCACGAGTCGGCGCTGGTGCCAACCAATTCGATGACCTTGTACACACTTTCGGACATGAGAATCTCCTTTCGGGGTGGCTCGCAGTTAATAAAATTGTAGCATGCGTGTCAAGCGCGGCGGTCTACAGGACAATTTCCATCAATGGAATCAGCAGGCCGGGGACGATGTGCGAGGGCGTGTCGCCGATAACGACCGCGCCGAGATGCTGGTAGAAGGTGCGGGCGTTGGGGTCTGATTCCCAGCGCATGCGGTTGAAGCCGTGCTGGCGGGCGTGGGCGCAGACGTGCTGCCAGAGGGCGCGGCCGACGCCGCGCCCGATGAACTCCGGCTCGATGAAGAGGTCTTCCAGCCAGGCATGGTCGCGGCGGTCTTCGAGGCTGGCAAAGCCGGCGCGCTGGCCGTCGATTTCAGCTACGAAGACCCAGTCGCGGGCGATTTGCTCTTCGGTGACTTTGAGTACCTGACGGGCGACCGCCATAAAGTCTTCGTCATAGCCCCAATGGGCCTTGCTGCGATGCAGGAGGGCCTGCAGGGCGGCGGCCTCACCCGGGCGGGCCGGGCGGATCCTGATTATTTCTTCCATACCGCCGCGAATTTTTTGCGGTACTTGGGGTCGGTTTCCTGTTCAATCCAGGCCTGGGCGGTGGCGCGCAGGCTTTCATCGCCGAGGGCATCATACAACTCTCGCAGAGCGGTCAGGATATCAAAGCGAATCAGGCTGCCGTTTTTCTCGACGGCGGCTTCGGCGTAGCGCATCTGGAGGCCTTTCAGCAGGCGGGCGCGCGGCTGCTCGCCGGCCAGCCCGACGCGCCAGAGGGACTGGAGGGCGTGGCGGGCGGTAACGAAGCGCGGGTCGCGGGTGATGTTGAGCAGGGCGTCAAAATCGGTCAGGATGCGCTTCTGCGGGTCGCTGATGGCAAGGCGAGCGAGCAACTGGGCGGCGATGGCTCGGTTGTGATTGTCCGGATGGGTGAGGTTGGCAACGCACGCATCCCAGACTTCATACGCCCAATCCACCGGTTTTTCGGCGGCGGCCATGAAGGCATGGTAGGCGGCGTTTTGCAGGTCACGGTCGGTGGCCCAGAGATTTTTGAGGTGGGGTTGCAGGGAAGTGTCCATGGTGCGCTCCTTGAGTCTGGCTGGATTTTACCGCTATGAAGGATACACCCGGCCGCCTGCAAACAAGTGTCAAGCCCTTTAACGCCACAAACCGCCTTGGGGTGGTCTGTGGGTGTCAGTCTCTCAATGTGCTAAGACCGCATTTTCAATCATTTCAATCGCATTGCTGACTCCATTTTCCTGATGAATCTTTTGCCCCAGTTCCTTAGCCGTTGAAATCATCTCTGAATTAGCCATTGAATATTCAATGGCGGATGCTAATGAATCCACAGAGAGTTTTTTCCGGGGGATGGGTTTTGGGCCAACACCCAGTTCTGCTATGCGATGGCCCCAAAATGGTTGGTCTGCAAAAAATGGGACGATGATGTTGGGGATACCCGCGCGTAACCCTGAGGCGGTTGTTCCTACTCCTCCATGATGTACCACCGCGGCCATTTTTGGGAAAAGCCAGGTATGCGGAATTGAATCGATTATTTGTATAGTGTCGGGAAGTTCATTGGACTTTAGCCCTCCCCAACCCGATTGCAGTATCGCCCGTTGTTTACTTCTAAGCACCGCTTCAATGATGAGCTGTGTTGTGGCTTCAGGATCGCGGGTATTCATACTCCCAAAGCCTATATATACAGGGCGAGAACCTGATTCAATGAATTCCATGAGGGTGGTTGATGGTTGCCAATCTGGATCCGGATCCAGGAACCAGTATCCAGTAATGGCTTGATGCCTGTCCCAATCAGCAGGTGGGGGAATTACAAATGAACTGAATGCATAAAGGGTTGGCATATTTCCAAGGTCTGTTTTTTTGTAAGGCCCGAAGAACGGCGCAGGGGGTGTACCCAAAACAACTCTTCGCGCGACTTCATCTGCCTTACGCAGGCTTTGCCACATGATTTGCCGCGTGACACTATGGGAAATCTTATTTAACCAACCAGGGATTTGTGGGGTGAGTGCACTGGGAAATTCCCGGGTAGGAGTAAAAGGCAATAGATACGCCGGGATGACCGGAATGCCCAGTTTTTCGCCAATTGCAATCCCGCTTTCAAGACCTCCAAGCCCACCCAGAATAACGTCTACCTCCTGGCAAGCGCTTAAAGCAACCTGTGCCATATTCACGGAGGCTTTTTCTGCTTCTGCCCCCATAATCTTCATGATGGCGAGAAATTTGCCTTTTTCCAGCAGGGCTGAAATCTCGGGGCTTTGTGCGATTTCCTGCACGTTTCCGGGTACCGGCCATATATCCATAGCCTGATTGGCAACCAATTCAGAATAATTTTCATGGGTGATAAACCTCACAGTGTGACCCGCTTTTTGTAAACCTTTGGCTAATGCAAGATAAGGTTGTACATCACCCCGGCTGCCTGATGCGATAATTCCAATTTTCATAATAAACCTCAAGATGGTTAAGGATGATATGTTACGATTTGTATCATATCAGCCCGGGCATTTCTGTCAATCTTTGCCTGGTATAGGCTGTAACATAAGTAACAGGTGTACCCTTTATGACTATCAATTATTCAGACCCGCGCGTAAGGAAAACACGTCATGCCATGCGTGTTGCGCTTTTTGCGTTGCTGGAAAAACAAGGCTATGATTCGATTACGATTCAAAACATTGCCGATGAAGCCGAAATGGCTCGCATAACGTTTTATCGACATTATCGAGACAAGGAGGAGCTACTGGACGATTGCTTGAATTATTTGTTTGAGGAGATCCTTCAACAGACCGAATTTAAAGATGCAGAGGGAGTTGTTTCTCCAACAATACCTACGCAAGTATTGTTCGAGCATTTAAGTGAGAATGAGAAGCTCTACAAAATATTGTTGTCCAGCAGAGGGGGCGAAGCCGCGCTTTCTCGTTTGAGAAATTATTTGATAAAGAAAATCGTTACTACATTTGATGATGTGGCGTTGAAGAATCGACCAGAGATTCCAGATGAAATAATCGCAAATCACCTGGTCAGCTCCCAGGTTGGGTTAGGGATTTGGTGGTTAGAAAATGACAAGCCGTATTCGATTGACTATATGATTGAAATCGCTCATTGGTTAAGTTTTGCCGGAGCATTTCGTGCTCTGGGCCTAACAGAATTTAATCTCCCCGTTCCGAAAGATGTGCTACACAAATAAACCGCCTTGCGGCGGTTTTCTTGTGTGGGCGGGATAGGACTCGAACCTACGACCTTTGCGATGTCAACGCAATGCTCTAACCAACTGAGCTACCCGCCCGCTGTTCTGCGGTGAGGCTGGGATTATACCCGCGCGCCGGTCAATCCGCAAGAGCAGGGCTGGACAACCTTTGCTATAATCTACCAATTTCATCGGAATAAGAAACTGACTGTTTTGTGGAGGCTGTTATGCAAAGTGCGGATTCATTGAGCGGGCAATTGCAAACCAGTTTTCGCGAGCTGCGGCAAGACCTGGCGCCCAAACGATTGCTGGCGGTTTTACCAACCGGGCTGATGAATGGGCTGACGGCCACCCTGGTGGCGGT
>CAZEQN010000112.1:0-8700 GCA_964514335.1 uncultured Anaerolineaceae bacterium | reverse complement strand
CGCCACGGCGCGCCAGATTGCAGCCGGGCGGCATGCGGCGTTGCAGGCTTACTTTGAGCAGTTGGGGGCGGAGTTGCGCGGCGAGCGGTAGGGGGGTAGCGTCAGAGGTCAGTCATCCAGCGCTTTGTTGATTTCGTTGCGCAGAAATTCCATGGATTCAAGCGCCACCTGGATATCCCACGACTTGGTTTCGTCATCCAAATCCTGATACACCACCATGTCGCGACGGGTGCGGGTGCTCTCGCCCTCGGCCAGCAGGCGGATGATGAAGTGGCTGTGCACATACTCGCCGATGTCATCCAGCAGGGCCGGGTCCTGCTCGTTGAGGATTTTTTCCAGCCGTTCGTACAATTCCGAGAGGGGGGTTTCCTTGCAGGTGTTACGAAAATAATTGGCGACAGCGTAAGGAGTCAGGCTGTTGAGGCCCTGGATGTGGTGCGGCAGTTCGTCAAAAGGCAGCATCAACGGGTGGATTTTGGCATCGCCATCGCGGTCTTTGCCGTAGCTCCAGCCCTGTGAAAGTTTGGTCGCCAGCCAGCGCTGGTGGGCGGCCGAAGCGCAGTCTTCATAGCGACCGCGATTGATGAAATCGGTGAGAAACTCGTATGCGTCAGGCATAAACGGGCGTCCTTTTTTCTGCGCTGGTTCTGGACTTATTTTATCGCAATTGGCTTGGGCGCGCTGTGCGGCTTCATTGCAGATTTGATAAGGCGTTTGAAATGAGCCGCGATTGGGCTACAATGGAGGCATGACGATGCCCGAAGGCTCCATTCTGGTTGTGGAAGACATGCCGCAGATTCGGGGGCTGCTGGAAGTTACCCTGCGTTTTGAAGGCTATCCGGTGGAGAGCGCCAGCGATGGGATTGAAGCCCTCGAAAAAGTAAAAGCCCAGCCGCCGGTGCTGATTATCACCGACATCCTGATGCCCAAGATGGATGGCTACGCCCTGGTGTACCGCCTGCGCAAGGACCCCGAGACGCGCAAAATCCCGGTTGTTTTTCTTTCCGCCACCTATGTCACCAAGGAAGACAAGGACTTTGCCTTGAGCCTCGGGGCGATTCGCTTTCTTGAAAAGCCGATTGATACTCACGATTTTCTGCTGACGATTGGCGAGATCCTCGCCAAAGGGCCGGGGGCGGCGCCCGAACCGCCGGACGAGAAGGGTTTTTACGAAGGCTACCGGCTGCGGCTGGAGAACAAACTGCGCCAGAAGAACCAGCAAATCACGCGTACGGAAAACCTGCTCTACGCCCTGCCGGAGCAGCAGCGCCCCGCCTTTGAGAAGCTGCTGGAAGAAACACGCCTGCACCGCGATGAAATCGTCTCCGATTTGGAAGATGTCATCCAGCAGTTAAAGCGTTTCGGTTAGATTTCCCCATGCTCCCTGAACTGAAAGATGTATTGGCGTTGGCGCGCGGAGCGGGCGAGATTTTGCGCGATTTTTATGACCGCCCGCTGACCGTGGAACACAAAGGCGCGGTGGATTTGGTGACCGAATCCGACAAGGCCTCGGAAGCCTATCTGCTGGGCGAAATTCGGCGGCGCTGGCCGGGGCAGGCGATTCTGGCCGAAGAGAGCGGCGCGCATACCGGCCAGGGCGAGGCCCTGTGGCTGGTTGACCCACTGGACGGCACGACCAATTTTGCCCACGGCCCGCCGATATTCTCGGTCTCGGTGGCGGTTGCGGTGGGCGGCGTGGTGCAACTGGGGGTAGGGTATGACCCGCTGCGCGAGGAAGCCTTTTGCGCGACGCGCGGCCAGGGGGCATGGCTGGGCGAACGGCGGTTGCAGGTGGGCCGGGCGAGCGCGCTGGTGGAGAGCCTGCTGGTGACGGGCTTTCCGTATGACCAGGGCAGCAACCCGGACAACAATCTGAACTATTTCAAGCATCTGGTGGTGCGCAGTCGCGGCATGCGGCGGCTGGGCTCGGCGGCGCTGGATTTAGCCTACGTTGCGGCCGGGCGGGTGGATGGCTACTGGGAAATAAGGTTGCAGCCCTGGGATGTGGCGGCCGGGATGCTGCTGGTGGAGGAAGCGGGGGGGCGCGTCACGCGGCTTAACGGCGAGCCGGATGTACTGCGCCAGCCGTGCAGCGTGCTGGCGGCCAACCCGGCCCTGCATGGCCTGTTGCGGCAGGAGATTGAGGCGGTGCGGGCGCAGGCTGAAACCGGCGTTTGACAGTGCGAGTTTTTCTCCCCGGGTGGGGCTTCAGGCGGCTATACTTGCGCTATGACAACCAAACGAACGCTAAAAATCTGTGAGAAGGGCCATCGTTTCTATAAGAGTTCGGATTGCCCTTCCTGCCCGGTCTGTATGGAGCTGGCAAAGCCGAGCGAGGGGTTTCTTTCCCGCCTGTCTTCCCCGGCCCGCAACGCATTAATTGAGGCTGATATCCTGACGGTGGAGCGGCTGGCGGAATACACCCAAAAAGAGATTCTGGCCCTGCATGGCATGGGCGCCAAAAGCCTGCCTGCCCTGGAACAGGCATTGGCGAGCAAAAATCTGGCTTTTAAGAAATAATTTGTGGAAGTGGTGGGTTACCTGATGCGCAGCGGGCTTCAGCCCGCTGTCTGGGGTTTCGACAGAACCTCTTTGCAGTTGCTTATAAGAGTACGGCCGGGCTGCCCGGCCGTATTGTATTTCTATTCGGGTTAGCCGCCCTGGGAGCGCCGGATGTTTTCGGCTAGGGTCTTGAAATCCACCTGGGCGGTGAGGTCGAGCGTGAGCGGGGTGACCGCCACCTGGCCCTGGGCCAGTACCACATGCACATCGCTATCCGGCGGGAAAAGGCTCATGTCGGTTTCCATGCGGTAGCCCATGCTGGCGGGGGCTTCGGGCGTGGCGCGCTGGGGCAGGTCAGGCAGGTAGTAGCGGGCGAGGCCCAGGCGGGTGACCTGCCAGGGCGTTTCCGTGGTTGCGGCGTAAGGCACTTCGACTTTCAGTACCTGCATGCGTGGGTCCAGGCCGCCCGCCAGCAGGGTGCGGGCGAAATAACGCGTGAAATGCCCGGCGACCTGAAAATCGATTTCGCGCGAGTGCGAGAGGTGGTATTCCTTGGCGACATCCAGCGAGATGGCCAGCGAGGGAATGCCAAACGAAGCGCTCTCCATCGCCGCCCCGACCGTGCCGGAGACGGTGATGCCATTGCCGAGGTTGAGGCCGTAGTTAATGCCGGAGACGACCAAATCGGGCTTGCGGCCGATGATTTCAAGGATGGCGTGCTGGACGGTCTGGGCGGGCGTACCGCCGACGGCGTGCACCGTCCATTCCACCCCGTGAACGGTGAGGGTCTGGGCGGTGATGCGGCCATCCGAGGTGGAGGGCATGGAGCGGCCCGCCCCGCTGGATTGTTCGCGCGGGGCCGCCACCCAGACGTAACCGAGTTCGGAGAGGGCTTCGGCGGCGGCCCACAGGCCGGGCGAGTCGATGCCATCATCATTGGTGAGCAGGATTTGAAGTTCGGTTGTGTTCATGAAGAATTGCCTGTCTTTTATGGAATGGCGGTATTGTACCAAAGCGGTTAAATAAAAAACGGGCTGTGTCCTCCTCCGTGAAAACACAACCCATTCAGTATTCCTAGCGTCCTCGGCACGATTCGAACGCGCGACCTCTTACTCCGCAAGCAAGCGCTCTATCCAGCTGAGCTACGAGGACGTGTGGCAAGGGTGGATTATACCAACACTTGCCGATGGCGGGGAGGGCGGGATTCGAACCCGCGACCGAGTTTTACCCCGGAACCCACTTAGCAGGCGGGCGCACTAGACCGTACTATGCGACCTCCCCGAATGATAAGTTGCAGGCGGAGGGAGAGGGATTCGAACCCCCGGTGAGCGTAAGCCCACAGCTGCTTTCAAGGCAGCCGCCATAGTCCACTCGGCCATCCCTCCAGGGTGATTGGGTCTCTCCCAAGCGGGCTGAATTTTACCATAGGCTTTCCGTGGAATGCAATGAAGTGGGATAGAATTTGAAAAGTAGGCAGACAGGTAAACAGGTAGACAGGGAAAGAAGTAACTGGTAACTGGTAATTGGTAACTGGCAATTGGTAGCGAGCCAGGCATGCTGAGTTCCCAATTGCGAATAACCAATAACCAATTACGCATTTCCAACAACTGACTTCAAGCGGAGACCATTGATGACCAAACTGGACTGGATTGACGAAGAACTGAACGCGCTGCGGGCGGCCGGGCTGTATAACAACATCCGCACGATTGGCTCGCCGCAGGGCGCCTGGCTGGAGGTGGATGGCCGCAAGGCGCTCAACTTCTGCTCCAATAACTATCTCGGGCTGGCGAACCACCCGCGCCTGCGCAAAGCGGCCCAGAAAGCGCTGGATGAATTCGGCGTGGGCCCGGCGGCGGTGCGCAGCATCGCCGGTACGACCCGGGCGCATGTGGCGCTGGAAGAACGGCTGGCGGCCTTTAAGGGCGTGGAAGCGGCCATCACTTTCCAGTCTGGCTTTACTGCCAACCTGGGTACGATTCCGGCTCTGGTGGGCAAGGAGGACGCCATCTTTTCCGATGAGTTGAACCATGCCAGCATCATTGACGGCAGCCGCCTGTCCGGCGCAAAAATCATCCGCTATGCTCACAATGATGCCGAAGACCTGCGCAAGCAACTGGCCGAGCAGCGCGCCGGGTTCCGGCGGGCGCTGGTGATTACGGATGGCGTGTTCAGCATGGATGGCGACATCGCCCCGCTGGATGAGATATACGCCGTGACCAGCCAGTACGATGCGCTGCTGATGGTGGACGATGCCCACGGCGAAGGCGTGCTGGGCAAGGGCGGGCGCGGGATTGTGGACCACTTCGGTTTGCACGGCAAGGTGGATGTGGAAGTCGGGACGCTTTCCAAAGCCTTTGGCGTGGTGGGCGGCGTTTCGGCGGGCAGCTCCAAAGTGGTGGAGTGGTTGCGCCAGCGCGGCCGGCCGTTCCTGTTCTCCTCGGCCATGACCGCCGCGGATGTGGCCGCCTGCCTGGCGGGGATTGACCTGCTGGAAGAGTCGACCGAACTGGTGGACCGCCTGTGGGCCAACACCGAATTGTTCAAAAAGGAAATGAAGGCGCTGGGCTTCAACACCGGTAATTCGGTCACGCCGATAACGCCGGTGATGCTGGGCGAGGCCAGCCTGGCGCAGGAGTTCAGCCGAGAATTATTTGAAGAGGGCGTGTTTGCGATGGCGATTGGCTTCCCGACCGTGGCGCAGGGCAAGGCCCGCATCCGGGTGATGATCTCGGCTGCGCATAGCCACGATGATTTGGAGCAGGGCCTGGCGGCTTTTGAGCGGGTGGGGAAGAAGTTGGGCGTGATAGCCTAGGAATGTAGATAGGGAGGCAGGTAAACAAGTATCAGGTAGACATGTATCAGGGGGATGGGGATGCGAAAACGGGATAGGTGCGGCGGTAATTGCTTTCTTCCGGAATTGTTCCGCCTAATCTTGTCATTCCGAGCGGCCGACGCTGCGAAGCAGCGTTCGGCCAGCGAGGAATCCCAATTATCTCTATGTTTCAAATAGGCTCACTGGAAAACAATCATCAAGCTGCGGCGCAGCAAATTTAACCGCGGGCGTGGAGCCAGGTGAGGAACTTTTTCTCCGGCCAGGTATTCAGCACCTGCTCTTTGGTGAGCCAGGCGCGGCGGGCATTCGCCACACCATAGTCCAGAAAATCCAGGTGGCTTTCATGGTGGGCGTCGGTATTGATGGCAATCGGAATGCCCATTTCGGCGGCGCGGCGGGCGTAGGTGTCTTCGAGGTCCAGGCGGCTGGGGTTGCTGTTGATTTCAAGGGCCGTGCCGTTTTCCAACGCCGCCGCAAATACCGCGTCCATGTCCAAATCCGCCCCGGCCCGGTCAGGGAGCAGACGGTTGGTGGGGTGGGCGATGAGGTCCACATGCGGGTTCCGGATGGCATTCAGCAGGCGTTGAGTGGCCTGCTCACGCGGTTGGCGCATGCTGACGTGCAGCGAAGCAATCACAAAGTCCAGCCAGGCGAGGGTGTCATCGTCAAAGTCCAGCGTGGCATCGGCGCGGATTTCCATTTCGGTGCCGTGTAACAGGGTGATGCGGTCGCCAAGTTGCTGGCGGGCGGCTTCGATTTCTTCGCGTTGCTGTTTGAGGCGCTCGACCGTGAGGCCGTTGGCGATGCCGAGGCTGTAGGAATGGTCGGTGATGGCCAGGATTTTGCGGCCGCGGGCGATGGCGGCTACGGCCATTTCAAGGACGGTTTGCTTGCCGTCTGACCAGGTCGTGTGGCTGTGCAGTTCGGCGCGGATGTCTTTGACGGTGAGTAGTTTGGGCAGGGCGTTCTTTTGGGCGGCCTGCACCTCGCCGCGGTCTTCGCGCAGTTCCGGGGCGACCCACGGCAAGCCGAGGGCTTCGTACAGGGTTTCTTCGGTGGCGTAGTGCAGCTCTTCACCGCTGTCATCCGTGCGGGTGAGGGCGTGTTCGGAAAGTGAGTAGCCCCGGGCGAGGGCGATTTCGCGCAGGCGCACGTTGTGGTCTTTGGAGCCGGTGGCGTATTGCAGGGCGGTGCCGAATTTGGCGGGCGGGTGCACCCAGACCTGGGCGCGCATGCCCGTGTTGTATTCCACGCTGGCCTTGGTGGGGCCGCGGCCGAGAACGCGGGCGACCAGCGGCTGGCTGGTGAAGGCCTCCATGACCGGCTCGGAGTCTTCGGCGGCGACGAGGATATCCAGGTCGCCCACGGTATCGCGGCGGCGGCGCAGGCTGCCGGCGGCTTCCACGGCTTTCACGCCTTTCACCTTGCGCAATAACGCCATCTGCTCTTCGGCAAAGGGCAGGGCATCACCCAGCGGGGTGCGGCCACTGCGGCGCGCCATGCTCTCCAGCCCGGCCAGGATTTTCTCTTCGCTTTTCTTGCCCATGCCGGGCAGCCCGGCCAGTTGCCCGCCTTCGGCCGCGGCTTTGAGTTGCTCGAGGGTCTGAATGCCGAGCTGGTCGTAAAAGAGTTTGACCTTCTTGGGGCCGAGGTCGGGTACCTGCAAGAGGCTGGCGAGGCTTTCCGGCACTTCGGCCTTGAGCTTTTCCAGGAATTGCAGCTGGCCGGTGGTGAGCAGTTCTTCGATTTTCTCGGCAATCGCCGGGCCGACGCCCGGGATTTCCTTGAGGCCCTTTTGCCCACCTTCTTTGTAGGTGTCGGCCACGCTGCGCGGGTAGACTGCCAGCGTTTCCGCCGCTTTGCGGTAGGCGAGGATTTTGTAGATGACCTCGCCTTTGATTTCGAGCAGGTTGCCAATCAGGGTGAACGTATCGGCCAGTTCTTTGTTGTTCATGCGGCGATTATAACGAATGATGGAGAACGAGTGAGGAGGAAGGGGAAAAATGTAAACAGTAAACAAGTAGACAGGGAAACAAGGGAAAGTAACTGGTAAGTGTTTTCCAGTGAGCCGGTCTGAAAGCAGGAGATGAACGCGATTCCTCGCTGCGCTCGGAATGACAAAAATTGTGGATTCTTGTCTACAACAGCACAATTACCAATTGCTTATTACAATTTACAAATTACTCCTTACAGTTTGAGGTGACTATGTCTGAACGCTATGTGATGGCCGGTGGGCGGCGGCTAAAGATTGAGAGCCCCGGGCCGGGGCAGGAGTCGGTGTGGGATTACCCGCGCCCGCCAGCGGTGCAGTCGGTGGGCCGCCGCATCCGGGTGGTGTTTGGCGGCGTGGCAGTGGCCGAGAGCACCCGCGCCCTGCGGGTGGTGGAAACGGCGGGCGCGCCAGTGTACTACCTGCCACCGGACGATGTAAAGATGGAGAATTTGCGCCGCACGGCGCACACCAGTTATTGCGAGTGGAAGGGGCAGGCGACCTACTACACGCTGGAAGTCGGCGGGCGCACCAGCCCGAATGCGGCCTGGTCGTACGAACAGCCCAGCGCCGGCTACGAAGCGATTGCCGGGTATCTGGCGTTTTACGCCCAGCGGGTGGACGAAGCCTGGGTCGGTGACGAGCAGGCCAAACCCCAGCCGGGGCAGTTCTATGGCGGCTGGGTGACGAGCGACATCACCGGGCCGATTAAGGGCGAACCGGGCAGCGCTGGCTGGTAATCAGGCCCCGGCGCGCTGGTGGATTTCCTGGGCGGCGTGCAGGCCGGATTCTATTGCGCCCTGAATCCAGGCATGCGCCAGCGAGGCATGTTCCCCGGCAAAGTACACCCGGCCCTCGGGGGCGACGATATGGTCATGCAGCAGGGTTTGCTGGCCGGGGTCAAAGAGCGCAAAGGCCCCGCCCGCAAACTCGTCATCGTGCCACATGTAGGAAGCGCCCACTTCAAAGTTATCGGCCATCTGGGGGTGAATCTGGGTCAGGTTTTCGACTGCCTGGGTGATGCGGTCGGTGGGCGAGAGCGAACCCCAGCGCTGGGCATCTTCGGCCCAGGTGTAAGAAGCCAGCAGCACGCCGCGCCCGGTTTCCTGGCCGTGTTCGGGGTAAAACAGAATCCGGATGGGCAGGTCCGTTACGCTGCCGCCGCCAAAGATGCCCTCCTCGGTTTCCCAGAAGCGGGTGCGGGACTGGATGAGGATTTTAGCGGAGGCATCGTAATGCAACTGGCGGATGGCGCGCTGTTTGTTGCGGGTGAAGGGTTGCAATACCTCCACATGGCGCAAGACCGGAAACGGCACGGTGAGGATGGCGTAATCGGCGGTGGCGCTGGCGCGGCCGGCGCGGGTCTGGTAGCGGA
>CAZEQN010000111.1:2053-8739 GCA_964514335.1 uncultured Anaerolineaceae bacterium | reverse complement strand
CGGGCAAGCGCGACGCGTTGCCTTTGTCCACCGGAAAGCTGGGAGGGCTTGCGTTTACCCAACCCGGAGAGGCGCACGAGGTCGAGCATTTCTTCGGCCTGGCGTTCACGTTCGGCGCGGGCGACTTTGCGGACGGTGAGGCCGTAGGCCACATTTTCCAGCACGTTCATGTGCGGGAAGAGGGCGTAGTCCTGAAAGACGGTATTGACCTCGCGCTCATAGGGGGGCAGGTCGGAGACATCTACCTGATGGAGGTAGATGCGCCCGGCGGTGGGCCGGTCAAAGCCGGCCACCATGCGCAGGCAGGTGGTCTTGCCGGAACCGGACGGCCCCAGAAAGGTGAAAAACTCGCCATCCAGCACGTCCAGACTGACTCCGTCAACCGCCTTAATGTCCCCAAAATGGCGGCTGACGTTTTCAAAACGAATTGCGGTGGATGCGTTTGAGTGGCTCACGATGCGTGGGAAATCATGACGTGCTTGGTGATCTGATAGTCGCCCACGGCTTCGGCCGAGAGGTCTTTACCAAATCCGGATTGTTTGAAGCCGCCGTGGGGCGTTTCAGAAGTGAGCGGAATATGGTCATTAATCCACACGGTACCGAACTCCAACTGGGAAGCGACGCGCATGGCGCGGCCGATATCGCGGGTGAAGAGCGAGGCGGCCAGCCCGTAGGGGACATCATTGCCGTACATGACGGCCTGGTCATCGGCCTCAAAGGGCTGGACGGTAACGACCGGGCCGAAGACTTCGCTCTGGATGATTTCGGCCTGCTGGTCCACATCGCTGATGACGGTCGGCTCGAAGTAGAAGCCTTTGTCCATGCCGGCCGGGATGCCGCCACCGGTGAGGACTTTGGCGCCGGCTTCTCTGGCACGGGTGACGAAACCCTGGACGCGGTCGCGCTGGGCGGCGGAAATCATGGGGCCGACAGTAATGCCGCTTTCAAACGGGTCGCCAACCTTAACGGCTTTCATGGCGGCGGTGAGGGCTTCTTTCATCTTTTTGAACTGGCCGGCCTGGGCGTAGACGCGGGTGGCGGCGGTGCAGTCCTGGCCGGTGTTGAAGGTGGAGCCGAGGACGACCTTTTCGACGACCATGTCAATATCGGCATCTTCAAAGACGAGGATGGGAGCCTTGCCGCCCAGTTCAAGGTGGACGCGTTTGAGGGTCTCGGCGGCGGTTTTCATGACTTTTTTGCCGGTGCCGGTGGAGCCGGTGAGGCTGACCATGCGGACATCCGGGTGTTCGACAAGGGCCTGGCCGGATTCGTTGCCGCCGGAGATGATGTTGACGACGCCATCCGGGATGCCAGCTTCCTTGAGCAGTTCGCCGAGCATCAGGCTGGTGAGGGGCGTGCCGGGAGCGGGCTTGAGGACGACGGTGCAGCCGGCGGCGAGGGCCGGGCCGAGCTTCCAGATGGCCATCATGAGGGGGTAGTTCCAGGGCGCAATCTGGCCGATGACGCCGACGGGCTCGCGGCGGAACATGGAGGTGAAGCCGGACAGGTATTCGCCGGCATGCGAGCCGTGGGTGTCGCGGGCGGCGGCGGCGAAGAAGCGGACATTGTCAATCATGAAGGGGAAGTCGGCGCCGACGCTGACGAATTCGTAGGGCTTGCCGGTGTTGAGCGATTCGACTTTGGCGAGTTCGGCGGTGTTCTTTTCAAGGATGTCTGCGAGTTTGAGCAAAGCCAGCGAGCGGGCCGAAGGGGTGAGGCGCGACCAGCGGCCATCGTAAAAGGCGGTTTTGGCGGCCTGGACGGCGCGGTCTACATCGGCTTTGCTGGCATCAATGACGGTGGCAAAGGCTTCGCCGGTGGCGGGGTTGATAATTTCCATTTTGCCGCCACCTTTGGTGTCGGCCCATTTACCGTCAATCCATAATTTGTGTTCCATAATTGCTCCTCCTGCCGGCCGCGCGCTTAACGGTTTATCGTCCGCCGATTACGGCGATGTAGTTGGTTACCCATTCATGGTAGGGCACACAGCCACCACTGCCATCTCCACATTCGGAGACGGGGGTGCGCCAGAAGAGGATGCGGTCAAAGTCATTGAGACCGTTGGTGACGCAGCCATCCGGGCCGAGCAGTTCGTTGCCTTCACAGGCGGCGAGGACTGCCGGAACGGTGCCAAACCAGGCGGCGAGGTCGCCCTGGAGTTTGAGGTTGAGCGAGTGTTCCAGCCACATGTAGGCACAGTTCGGGTGCGGGGCTTCAATGTGCATCATGGTGGAGTCCGCCCAACCGGTAGCGCCTTCCACCGGCACTACGCTGGCGACGGGCACGTCGCTGGATTTGAGGATGTTGACCTGGAAGGGCCAGGAGCCGGAGACGGCCACGCCTTCGTTGGTGAAGTCATCCATCTGGATGAAGGCATCGTGCCAGTAACGGCCAACCAGTTCGCGCTGCTGGCGCAGCAGGTCCAGGGCGGCGTTGAACTGGTCGCGGTTGAGGGAGTAGGGGTCGGTGATGCCAAGCTCGGGGCGAGCGGACATGAGGTAGAGGGCGGCATCGGCGATGTAGATGGCGCCGTCATAGGCCTGAACGCGGCCGCGATTGCTGGCGCCATCCGGGAGGGTGGTTTCTTCAAAGACCACGCTCCAGGAGGTGGGCGGGTTGTCGCCAAAGACATCCGTGCGGTACATCAGGACATTGGAGCCGGACTGGTAGGGGACGCCGTAGTGCTTGCCATCCACGGTGTGCCAGGGGGCATTCTGGAGGCGGGGGTCAATGGTGTCCCAGGAGGGGATCAGGTCAATGTTGATTTCCTGAACGCGGCCGCCGGAAATCAGGCGGTTGCTGGCATCGCCGGAGGCGGTGACGAGGTCAAAGCCGCCTTCGTTCATCAGGGCGACCATTTCATCGGACGTGGCCGCGACCTTAACGTTGACCATGCAGCCGGTTTCGGCTTCAAATTCGGTGACCCAGTCAAAGGCGGCCACGGTTTCGCCGCGCTCAATGTAGCCAGCCCAGGCGATGATATCGACGCGGCCTTCGCCAGCGCCAATGGACTGTAACGGGTCGCCGGACTGGGCAGCGCCGCCGCCGCAGGCACTTAACACAATGGCGCACACGGCCAACAAAACGACGAGCGTCTTGCTTTTGTGCAACATGGGGGTTCTCTCCTCATTTCTAGTGGGTAAAGTCTGTAGAAAGCAGAATGGCTGGTCCGCTCAATAGTGGGCAACCCCTTTTTCCTCGCTGGGAGGCTGGGCCGCGGGTGGCGCGCCCGGCGGGTTTCCCCCGTGCCGGGAGGTCAAGGGCGGTTGATAAAAGGCGTGGCAGGGTTGGAGGCGTAAGGGCATCACAACCCGGCCTTGATTTCCTGGAGGGTGTCATCGAGCCGGTCAAGGACGGCATCCATCTGGGACGGTTCAATGTAGATGGGCGGCTCGATGCGGATGGTTTTGGCGTTGGTGAGGGTGCCGGCAACAAGCACGCCACGCTTGAAGAGGCCGGAGGCAACCTGATAGCCGAGGTCGCCATTGTGGAAGTGCTGGCCGATGAGCAG
Organism: uncultured Anaerolineaceae bacterium; assembly: GCA_964514335.1. Classification (GTDB taxonomy): domain Bacteria; phylum Chloroflexota; class Anaerolineae; order Anaerolineales; family UBA11579; genus SCUK01. Next base: position 5,228 of record CAZEQN010000111.1, on the reverse strand, counting down.
GCCGCGGCCGGTGATTTTTTCGTAAATCATCGGGTAGCCTTCTGCGAGTTCCTGCAGGCGGCCGATGAAGTAGGCGCCCTTGTCGGCGGCCATGCTGGGAATGTCGTCCTCGAGGGTGACCTGGATGGCGGCGATGGCGGCGGCGCAGGCGAGCGGGTTGCCGCCGGGGGTGGTGGTGTGCATAAAGGGGTTGGGGCTCATCATGCCTTCCCAGATTTCAGGGCGGGCGCCAAAGGCGGAGACGGGCATGACGCCGCCGCCGAGGGATTTGGCCATGCAGATGATGTCCGGCTCCACGCCCCAATGGTCCACGCCAAAGAGCTTGCCGGTGCGGCCCATGCCGGTCTGGACTTCATCGGCAATCAGGAGGACACCGTGCTGGGTGCAGAGTTCACGCACACGCGGCAGGTAGTCATCCGGCGGGACGATGGCGCCGGCCTCGCCCTGAATGGGTTCAAGGACGACGGCGGCGATATCCTGACCGACGAGGGCGGCGATTTCCAGGCGTTGCTGGATGGTGGCAGCATCGCCAAAGGGCACCCACTGGATGTTGGGGTAAAGCGGCATGACGCGCTGGCGATAGTCGGACTTGCCCATGAGGCTCAAGGAGCCGAGGGTTTTGCCGTGAAAGCCGCGGGTGGCGGAGATGAAGCCGCTTTTGCCGGTGTAGAGCTTGGCAACCTTGAGGGCGCCTTCGATGGCTTCGGTGCCGCTGGCGGCGAGGAAGAAATACTGGATGTCGCCGGGGGTGATGAGGGCCAGCAGGCGGGCGAGGGCGCCGCGCAGGGGGTCGAGCAGTTCCTGGCTGGGCATGGGGCTGCGGCCAAGCTGGGCGCGCACGGCATCCACGACCCGGGGATGCGACCAGCCGAGGTTGAGCAGGCCGTAGCCGCCGAGGCAGTCAATCCATTCCCGGCCGGTGGTGTCGCGCACGATGGCGCCCTTGCCGGTCCATTCGACGGCGGCCTTTTCGCCACTGTTTTCGACGGACTTGCGGAATTCGAGGAAGCCGCGATTGAAGTGATTGGCGAAGTTTTCAACCGTTTCGCGCATGACGGCATCGGCTTCTTCGGCGGTTAATGAGTCCTTATGAATAATGTCTATCCAGCGGTTGGCGACGGCTTTGGCTTCGGTGAACGAGCGCATACGGGAGTCCTGGCGGTGGGTGGTCGGTGGGTATGGTAGTCAGTCAGGTAGGGAGGTGAGCAGGCGAGGGCATCGTAAAGACCTCACCCCCCGGCCCCCTCTCCAGAAATCTGGAGAGGGGGAGGATGAACTGTTGGGCAGGTGCACTAAAGAAAAGAAATATGTCTTTTTCAGCAATCCTGACCACCAGCGCATGGGGTGAATATTTGCATTGCATTTCCGGTAAGCTAACTTTTAGTTACCGGAACCTACGGCGGCTTTGAATTCGGTCCAGATGCGGTCGTAGAGTTCAAGCGCATCGCCTACGTCTTCAATCCACTGCAGGCGGGCCATGACTTCGGCGGTTGGGTAGACGCTTTCATCGGCCAGGATTTCGGGGTCAATGAATTCCTTGGCGGCTTCGTTGGGCGTGCCATAACCGACCCATTCGGCGTTCTGGGCGGCGACTTCAGGCAGGTTCATGAAGTTTATGAAGATGTGGGCGGTGTAGGGGCTGGAGGCGCCAACCGGGATGGCCATGTTGTCCTGCCAGATGGTGCAGCCTTCTTCGGGGATGATGTAGTAAATCCCGTCGCGGCCGCCGGCGTCCGGCCAGCCAGCCAGGAGGGCATCGCCGGTCCACATGTGGCCGAGGACGGTTTCGCCGGAGATGATGAGGTCATCGTTGGTCTGGCTGTCATAGGCGAGCACGCACTCGGACTGGGCGATGAGGAGTTCCTTGGCTTCTTCCAGTTGGGCGGGGTCGGTGGAGTTGATGGAGTAGCCGAGGTACATGAGGGCCGCGCCAAGGGTTTCGCGCTGGTCATCCAGCATGCTGATTTTGCCGCACCATTCCGGGTCAGGCTCAAACATCATGGCCCAGGAGGCGACCGGTTCGGCGATGACGTTGGTGTCCACGGCGAAGCCGGAGGTGCCAAAGAAGTAGGGCACGGTGTATTTCTGTTCGGGGTCAAAGTACTGGTAGACGCTCTCGGCGACCATGTTCTGGGTATTCGGCATCAGGCTGAAATCCAGTTCCATGAGCATGCCTTCGTCAACCATAATCTGGACCATATAGTCGGACGGCACAATGACATCGTACCCGCCGCCGCCAGCCTGTAAGGTGGCGAGGAGGGTTTCGTTGGAGTCAAAGTTGGTTTCAATGACCTGCACGCCGCATTCCTGTTCAAAGCGGTCTTTGAGTTCCGGGTCAATGTACTCGACCCAGGTGTAGAGCAGGACCTGGTCGGCCAGTTGGGCCGGGTCACCGCAGTATTCGGGCAGGTCAGCGGCCGGCGCGCCGCCGGTATCCCCACTGGGGGCTGAATCTGTGGCCGGGGCGGCGGGGGCGCCGCAGGCGGCCAGGGTGAGCGAAAGCACAAGCAAGAGGTACAGCAGCTTCTTCATTCTCTTCTCCTTGGATGGTTTGGCATTGCATAGGGTGGTATTTTGCACGGGCCCGGGCATCACCTGCCTTTCAGAGTGGATTAACCAACGACAAAAATGCGAACCGAAAGCAGTGCGGCAAAAGCCACAACCGCGATGGTAACGAGAGCCAGGGCGCGCCCGGCGGGTTTGGCGGTTTGCCACTCCAGCCACCAGGCGGCGAAGGACTTGCGGGCGCCGAGCAGGGGCAGGAGGGTGAGCAGGGTGTAGAACAGCATCTGGCTGGGCGGCTCGGTCTGGAGGGCGACGGCAGCGAGGTGCGAGGCACCGGCGAGAAAGAGACCGAGACGGCCACCGAGGCCGATGGCGCGGGTGTAAACTTCCACGCCACTCTGGGCGGCGAGGGAGAGGCCGACCAGGCCCATCGAGCCGACGAGCAGGACGGTGGAGAGGGCGTTGATTTCAGGGGTGACGCCGCGGCGCACGAGGCTGTAGATGTAGAGCGGCATGGTCTGGGACTGCACGCCTTTGGTGAAGACGGTGATGAGGTAGTCATCCAGCGAGAGGGTGAAGGCCAGCAGGGCGCCACCGAGGATGCCGGGCATGAGCAGCGGCAGGGTGACGCGCTGGAAGGTGCGCCAGCCGTCGGCTCCGAGGTCCTGGG